>PFGG01000071.1 GCA_002783405.1 bacterium (Candidatus Blackallbacteria) CG13_big_fil_rev_8_21_14_2_50_49_14
ATACTATTTTGAGGGCGCTGTTGCCAGCGCTACACCTTATATCTCCGGCCTGAAGGCCGAAGTTTTACGGTGAGCCCGATAAAGCCAGAGTTTAGCCAGGAAGGTTGCCCCATGAGCCAAAGTTTCGTGCAAAATTTTCAGACCTTAAGCACTGTTCTCAGCCATTCTGAAGAAACCGACATATTACTGGCTACGCCGCTTAAAAACCCGGGACAAATGGCCCAGTTTTTCAGAGGCCAGGTGCGCTCTCCTCTGCTCTTTCGCAATGCGCTGCTCTGGCTTTCTGAAATTGTCGAATCCCGCTTTTATCGACCGGATCTTTGGCGCTATCTTGACCCCGTGGTGACCTGTGAACCTCAACGTGTGCGTTTGGAATGTTTTTCAAGTTGTGCCAGCGTCTATGGGCGCGTTGATTTTGAAGCCGATTTTTTCAATGGCTACGCCCTGCAAACCCGTGGCACCACCCATGTCAATTTCAACCCTGCGTTTATCAAAAGTCTGAGTCAACTGCGGCCTGGGCAAAGAGCTGTGCTGGAAGTTGGCGATCAATTTCTGGCCCTGGCGACAGAAACGGCACGTGAAATCGAGGTCAAAGTCACGCTTTCGGAACGTTGGCTGCGGGGCTTTCTTCAGTCACAGGCACTCTTTCGCCGGGCCACCCTGTGGAAAAGCCTGCCGACCCTGGCAGCCCGCCAATTTTTGCTGCAACTCAAAGCCTCAGACACTGGAGAGCGCTGCCTCTGCCTGCGGGGCGCGCAGCTTCAAAGCCTGCCCATTCGCCCCACAGGTCTGCCCGAAGCTGAGCTTTTGGAGGTATCAGGCCTTCACCGCCTCGGGCTCTTTCGCAAACTTATTCCCCATCTGCAAAGCTTGGACATCTATCAAACCCATGCAAACGGCCCTACCCTTTGGGTCGCTCACCTGCCCCAGGCGCGTTTGACACTTGCGCTTTCCAGTACCGTCAAACACGGGTTCTCTGGCGAAGGGGAAGCCCTGCGCAGTCTCTCTCAAATCGCCCCCCAAGCTGAACTTGACTTTTTAAGAATGCTGGTCGCCGGGCTCGAAAGTTTTACCCTTGAAGAACTCAGCCAACTTGCCGAGATTTCAATTGAACAGAGTACTGCCTGGGTCGATACCCTGGCCAGCGAAGGCCTGCTGGGTTTCGATAACCACGCAGACCGCTACTTCTACCGGGTTTTGCCTTTTGTTCAGGCCCGACAGGGGCGGCTGGAAAACTCCCAGGCTTTATTCAGCCAGGAAAAAGTAAGCCTGGAACAGGTTTTGGCTCTACCGGGAGGACTGACGGCTCAGGGTTGGATTCAAGGCCAATCAGCCGAATACCATGCCGAACTGGCCCTACAAGGCGGTTATCTCAGCCAAGGAAATTGCACCTGTCGCTGGATTCAACGTCACGGCTTGCAGCGGGGCCCTTGCAAACATCTCTTGGCACTGCGCTTTGCTGCAGAAGCTCACCTCGCACAAGTATCCCCCCCCGTAGCAGGAGAACACCATGCACCCCCTCTGGCCTGAATTGCTTGAATATCTGGTTCTAAAATCAGCTCCAGAATGCCGTGATTTTCTCAAAACATGGGGCGAGACAGAGCGTAAAACCTGCTTCAAATTGCACAAAGCCGATTTCAACAGTCTGCGTAAAACCTGTCATTATTCCGAAGACTCCTATTTGCTCATCTCGGGTTCACACGCCTTTGGCTGGAACAGCCAGGCCAAGCCCCGATTTTCTTCTGTCAAAAAAGAAGCCTCTGTTCTGAAAGCCCACGCTGCTGAGCTGAGCGATTATATTCAAGCCGAAAAGATTAACTTTTATGCCGCTGAAGACGCCTATGCCCTGGCCCTCAATCTTGAAACGGTCTGGGCTGCGCTCTGCGATCAGCGATCGGCCTTGGGAATTGCCAAAAATTTACGCAAAGCCCCTGCCATGCCTTATCATCTCTGGGAACAAGAAAAAAATCCATTGCAGTTGAATGGCCCTGAACCCGGTATTTTAGCTGTTAGTCTGGCCTTGAGCGAACGTCCAGAAAGCTGGGCGCTTGAAGCGCTGCAAAAACTTTTTGCCGAATACCAGGAAAACTACCCAGGCATCGGGTTTTACGCCAGTGTTTCCAAACTGATCGCCTTGCATCCTGCTTGGGAGACTGAACTGCGGGATGCCCTGGGAAAATCCCTGTTTATCGAACTTCACCGCTTTCATGACCATCTCAATCAAATTCCCCTGCCCCATCTTCTGATCGGCCTAAGTTGGCGCAATCTCGCCAGTGCTGGCCCCCTGAAAGGACATTCCTTTCCCCCCTACCTGAACACAGAAATTCTGGGTAAGTTTTTAGCCGAAAAACTTCCAGCATCAACAGAAGAGCTCAAACACCTGCGCTCAGACCTTGTCGATCTGATCTTACAAAGACTGCTTGAAAATACCCGCAAAGAAGAAAATCGGGAATGGTTGAAACTTTACGAAGTACTGAAGCTACTTCCTCAAGAAAAACAAGCAAGGCTGGAAACCTGGTTACAGCTGCTGCAAGCCTCAAGTTCCAATGCCATTCAATTGGCCTTGAAAGAATTCAAGAACCCCGAACTCTTCAAACAAGCCCCAGAATACCTGCCTGAATTGCTCATTCCGCAACTCAGTCACCCGGTTCAAAAAATTGCCAAAGAAAGCCTAAACCTGCTCAAGAAATGGCTGAAAGCTTTCCCCGAAAACGAATCTGCGCTCACTCCTTCCTTGCGGCTTCAATTGCTCAGTCCCCACGCTGTGGTACGTCAGGAGCTATTGAAAGAGCTGCAGGAAAAGGCGCTCTCTTCTGAAAGCCGGGCTGAATTGGAAGCGCTCTATGCTTCAGGTTTGGTGGGCCCCCTTGAGGCCGAAGCACTCACCCAGCTTTTGAAAAAAGAACCCCGTGCCACCACGCAAGTAAAAACAGAACACGCCTCGGTAGCCGAACGCCTGGCAGCCTGTTTTCCAGCCAAGCCGTCTCATCAGGGACTGTGGTCAGAGGATCCACTCCTCCCCATCCCCAACAGTCCAGAGGATCTGAGCGCCTGTTTTTTAAAACATTGTCAAACCGTTCCTAACGATACCCAACTTGAATGCATGGCCCAAGCCATCCTGAATCAGCCCCTTCCCCCTGAGCCAGAACGGCTGAAGCGTCAGATGAAACCTGTCTTCGCCGAGCTTGAAAGTTTACTCAAACCCCAACATGAACACAAATTTCAAAATCCACAGCGGGTTTTGCTCGCCCTGCTGCTGCAAGCCTGGCTCGAACCAACGCAAATCTCCAAAATTCCTGAGCAGGTTTGGCAAAGCTTGGATTTATACCAAAGCCCTTTCCGTCTGGAGCTCAGAGAAACCCTCCGGGCCCGCCAGGCAGCTCTGCCTTTTCGCCTTTCACAACCCGAATACCTCACCGGCTGGATCCGTCTGCCAAGCTTTCTACAGCGTCTGGAAAAAATTCCACCCTCCTGCCTGAGCGACACAATGCTCAGCAAAAGCTTGGCCCGTCTTACCCCCGATGGCCATGAAGCACACTGGGAAAAGCTCAAAACACAGATGCCCAAACTGCCTGAATCCTGGCCCCAAATCCTGACCCTGGCCCTTGGGCCAGAAGAAGAAGCTCTGCTTCTGATCAAGCTTTTTCAAAAAAAATGGCTCCACCAGCCACCTGATGATATTTTGCTGGAGCAACAATTTTCCCCCTCCCCACGGCCCAGAAAAGATTCAACAGAAAACCTCGAACTGCGTCGTTTCATGTTGGCTCTTCACGTCCGCCGCAGGGCAGAGCGCCTCAGTCCCGCTCTGCTTACCGAACTCAAAACACTGCCACTGCACCATCTGCGCCTGGATCTGGGCCTGGATTTTTCTGGAAATCTCTTGGAAAGCACTCTCTCCTCAAGTGAGACAGACAACTTACTCGATACCCTCTGGGGTGGTTTGAGTCAAGTATGGTCTCAATTCACAACAAAGGCCTCTGAACATGAGCCTTCAGATACTCCCCTTGAAGATTTGGCTAGCCCCCTGCAGAATCAACTCAAACATCTTATGCAACCCTTTTCAGAATACTCTCATCTGTATCTTTCGCTAAGCAAACTCACATCAGAATTGAGAGCTGAACTGCTTGCGGTTCTCTGGGGGCAACCCCAATGGGAAAAACTTCAAACGCTCAAACTCCCCGGACAAACCCGAAATTTTGAGTTTAGCCATCAGAACTGGCCCCAACTCTGGCCTCTGGCTATCTGTTTAAACCCACATTACCGCAATCTTTGGGAGAGTCTCAATCCAGACATTCACCTCTATCCACGCCTGCGACTCTGCCCGGATATGGCAGAGTCGCTCTTTGAGGTCGCCACTTTAAAATTACGCTGGAAACAGGGAGAGTTTGGGGGTATTTCACAAGAAGCATACAGCCGTTTGCGTCAGGATCTCTGGAAAAACAAGCGCGAAGAGCTCAAATCAAGTGAATTGCCTGATCTCAACGAAGTTATTCTTCCGCTCGATAAACATGATTTTCTGCTCTTATTACTCCAAGCAGGCCATTTACCACGCATCCCGCTGGCTCCGGCCCTAAAATCCCTGGCCTGGCTGCTGAGTCAAAAACATCCCCAGCAGCGCCAACCCGCAATCGATCTAATCTGGGCAGGCTTAGAAGATGGGCGTTTACAGAGCGAAGCCGTCGCACAGGCGATCGCTCAAGGGGGTTGCAGACAAAGCAAAGGATTGAATTATCTCTTAGACGCGCTGCAAATTTTCGAACTCAAAGGAGAAAAGGGACTGCTTCTCAATCTGCGTATCCTGGAATGCTGTTTCGCAAACACTGAAATCCCCACCAAAAATCTCTCTGCCCTGCTCGAACTCGCTTTCAAACTCTTGCCTCTGGCAGGAAACCCCTGCTTGGCAGAAGCCAGTCTGGCAGGCTTAAAACAACTGGCTCAAGCCCCCAAAAAAACAGTCTGTCGGGACAAAGCGCAGGTACTCTTGAAAACCCTCAAAACCCAGACTTAAATCGCGACTCACGGCTTTTGAAGGGGACAGGCGCACGGGTCAAATCAAAGCTCAGCAATTTTTCGGCCTCCTCCAAACAGGCTTCTGCACTTTTTTGAGGAAAACCATGGGTTTCAAGCCAAAGATAACTCTGAAGCAATTGCCCCTCAATCAGATTGACCGCCTGCCCCAATAAACGGGCATCAATCGGAACAGCTCTTAACTCGCGATAGGCCAGTAACTGGGCTTGAATCAAGGTTGGAAAGGCCGCAAACAAAAGATATTGCTGAAAAAAATTAACCCGCTGGGTAAACCATTGGTGGCAGGAAAGCAGCTTTCGGGCCAAATAATTGTGAAGAAAGGTTTTGATCAAGGCATATTCCTGCTCTGCCAACATCGGCAGTTGGCGCTTTCCCTGCAAAACCTCAGTATAAAAGGCATGGATCGACTCGCCCATCACGGTTCGCGGCATATGCACCAAAAACCACTCTAGCGCATAGGCCTGGCGTAAAGGCAAGGCCGAAGAGCTTTGCCCCAGCCACGTCAAGTCTTGCTGGTATAGGTTTTCAATTTCAGCAGGGCTCACGACATAGCTGGTTGTTTCAGGCGAAGCCAGACTTAATAATCGGCGCAAAACAGGGGTGAATCCACGTAAATTCTGCAAAGGAGAACGCTTTTCAGATTCAAAAAGCAGATGGTCCAATAAAAACCCAAGCCAAAGATACAGGCTTTCTCTTGAAAAAGCCAGGCCTGAGGTCACCAGCAAAGGAAACAAAGGCCCCCCAGCGCTTTGAGCTTCTTCGGCAGGAATCAGGCGGTAACTCAGTTCACCTGCGCTGAGCAGATAACTTGGCGCAAGATAACAACTCTGCATCAAGTGGGAAATCTGCAAAGGCCCGCCCACACGTTGCCAGAGATAGGGATAAAGCTGACAGGCCTGGGGTTTGGCTTCTTTGCCAAAATGCTTCTGCGCCAGACAGAGATTGTCCTGATCCAATAAAACACAGCGGGTCGATCCCGCTTGCTTGCGCAAATGGGCCATATGCCCCGAAGGGCTGTCAGGGGCCTGGGCTTCAAAAATATCATGGAAACGGGGATCTTCGTGGGCTTCAAAAACAGGCTTCCAACGTTGTATATAGGCTTCTGAAGCCCCCACAGACCATGGCAGACTGCAACATTGGGCACAGCGGGAACAGGCAAAATCATCCACTTCCTTAAAATGCAGGGCCAAGAGATGATCGGGATGCGCTTCAAGATGACGATTGAGCGCGTAAAAAAAGCTGAAAAAATCAGCGGTCATGCATCAACTGAGAAAACCACCACTCAAAAAACCATCTGTTTCTTGAGCTGACTCTTCCATTTCAAGGGTTCCAAGTGCCGAAAATCCCATAATATCCAATTCTGAAATCACAGCACGCCAATTTTCAGGCAAATGATTATCCAGCAGAGGGCGAATCTGCTCAAACTGGGCTTGAAGCTCACCCAACTGCAGACGGGTAGGCACCACTTGAAAATGGATGCCCAAAAACTCAAACAGCTTTTCCAGGCTGCGCTGGCTGAAGAGTTTCAAAATCCGGTAGTCACTCTGGCTAGGATTAATATTATCAAAACGATTGCCCAAAAGTCGAATCAATGTGGGCATCGAGGCCAGATTATAGCTGAAGAAAACCCATTCTGTGGTGGGACGGGTATATTTTTGTAATAAAAGCAGTTCTTTTTTGGGATCCCGCATGGCTTCCAGCCCCTGGTAGAAAACAACCGCATCAAAGGTTTTCCCCAAAGACTGCAAATAGGCATGATCCAATTGATGCTGAGGCAGTGCTTTCAGGGTCACCTTCCAAGGATAAGGCTGGCGCGGCATCTCGCGAAAAAAAGGCTCGTTGGCATAGGGGTTAATTTCAAGAATTGTTTTCACATGATGGGATAAGCGGGTACGCAAAAATTCATAGAAGGCAAGATAAATCTGCTCATTGAATCGTTTCTGAAAATACTGAGCGCTGAAGGTTTCTGCACTCAAACGACTGAGGCGGTCAAAACGCCTGGCGATCACGGGATCGACAAACAAAGTGGGAAGATAATCCAAGGAATACCAACCACACCATTCCTGCAAAAGAAAATACAGGGCCTGAAGTTTCGCCAGAGAAGCTTCTTCACCTGGCGTTTGAAACAAACGGAACTGAACCTGAATTCGCAGTTGGCGCGTTTCGCGCAGAATCATCGCCAAATGCTCAAGCTCGGGCGCATCGATCGCGACAGGCAGTTTTAGTTCCGTAAAATGCAGTTTTTGTAAACTTTCAAGGGTATCAAGAGAAAGCCCTTCGGGCAAAACTTCTGCTGCAAAACTAAATTTTTCCTGAAATTTTTCATAGCCCAGGGAGGTACGCAAAGCATGCAAAAAATCCCTCTCAAGTGAAAAGGGTTGATTCAAAAAACGGATATGCTGACCGGGAGCCAGACGTGCCAGCTGCTCAGTCAGTTCTTGGGGTGTGTCTGCGGTAACCGTCAGACCTTGCTGGGGGTGAAGGTATTTCAGGCTCATAGGGAGCCATTATACCATACCCGCACGATTGACCATATCGCTCAGACCGTAATCCTCAATGATACTTTTTATTTTTTGAGAATATTTGGGATCTGTCGCGTAAATTCCTTGAATATTGTCGAGAAAACGCAGTGGATTTTTATCTTTGGCGTATTGGTTTACAGCCTTATCATAATAGCCATTGTGAAATAGTTTGCCATGGCTGATCACCGCATCATGAAAATTTGAATAGCGGGCAAAATTATCCCGAATCGTGACATAACGGCCATTATAAAATTCACGGGTTTGAACATTGACGGTTCCCGCACTGCCTGAACCTTTGATGCCAAAAATATTATAGCCCCCAATTGGTGAGCGCGCCCAAGCCGATTCCAGTGCAGCCTGGGCCAGCGTGACCTCAGCGGGTACCCCATATTGTTTTTCAGATTCAATCGCGGCAGGCAAAAGCGCTTCAAAGAACGCTTTTTTATCTTCTTGCCCCAGGGTTTTGAGCTCAGAAGGAGGCATGCTCTTCAATTTTTGCACCGAAGACTGATAGCGAAGTTCGCTTAAACCGACAGCAGGCTT
The DNA here is from genome assembly GCA_002783405.1 of bacterium (Candidatus Blackallbacteria) CG13_big_fil_rev_8_21_14_2_50_49_14. Classification (NCBI taxonomy): domain Bacteria; phylum Candidatus Blackallbacteria; species bacterium (Candidatus Blackallbacteria) CG13_big_fil_rev_8_21_14_2_50_49_14. The sequence continues at coordinate 8,094 of PFGG01000071.1, forward strand.
CGCTGGTGCAATAGCCACGGGCGCTTGAACAGCCGGGGCCGATTGCACAGGTTTCTTAAACAAACTCAAAGGATTGAGCAAACCCGCCGACGCAGAGGGGGAACTGACCTGAACCTGATCCTGAATTCCCAGCAACGAAGAAACACGGGAAAAACGCCCGGTATCAGGGGCAGAGACAGCAGAAGGCATTGCCGGTAAAGTGGGCAAAACCGGCCTCAATGCCGAGGGGGGTAGAAGCGTAAAGCTGACGGGTTGATTCATATACTTTCTATCGCCTATCTTAGTCCCGATATGACGTAAAAATCAAATTAAACTTTAGTTAATTTCATACGCCCTCTTCAGCGCTTTGAATTAAAAATTGTTAAAACAGGCTTTGAACCCAGATCCACACTTCAGTTCTGACAGTTTTAAGGCATAATAGTATTAAGAGGAAAAATCACTGTGGGCCAAATTCGAATTACAGCACAACAACCCCGGATGACCCTGCGCATCCAGGAGGGTGAATCACGGGTTGTCTCACCCCAAACAGACGAAACCAAGCCCAGCCCTCGTCCAGCAAAAGCTGAAGTCCCTGAGCTTCTCAACCCAAATGAAGCCCCCCCCAGCCCAGATCCCTCCCATTATCTTGAGCGTCTCAGTCCGCCTACCACCCGTCAAACCTTGGGCTCTGATTCTCTCCAATTGGAAGTGGGCTACCAATCGAAAGGGACGGAATTATTGACCCGCGCTCAGGATCCGGGCCTGGTTGAAAACCTCAAAGCCTTGAATGGCCCCAATCAAGGAACAGGCGCTGAATTCTTACAGGATAAAACCCTGATGACGGGTACCGTAATCCGTCCAGACGAAGCCGTTTCTGTCAGGGTCGGTATCGCCTCATCTGTCGATACCAGTCAATTCCAAAATGATCGGGAACATTGGCTAAAGCAGCTTCCCGCTGCAGCGCGAGCCGGTGTCTACGCCGGAGTCGGCGTGCAGACAGGCCCTGTCGCCTCCAATATTATTGTCGATACAGCCCTGGGGCAGCCCCGAATTGGCGCAGGCATGGCCGTCAATATTGCAACAGGTGCCACCGTTGGCGTCAGCTACCTGAATCAACCCAATCCACTCTCTGGTCAATCAGAAAACACCCTGCGTCTGGGAGCTGAAGTCTTCAGCCAGCAAGACACCGTGATTGGCGCAAATTTAACCCAACCCCTGCAGCGTGACAGCGCAGATGCCACGCAGACGGCCTTTGGCCTCTACCTGAATACCCGTTTCCACTGATCGTGAATAATTCCCGCATTCCCCGCAGCCGCCGCAAGCGTCCGACAGGTCCCTTGTATTATTCACTGAAGCCTGGCGCAGGCCTTCCCTCCCTGGTAGACACCCGCCAAATGGAATTTCGGCATCTTTCCATGCGGGGGCAACTAATTTTACATCCCGATCTTCAATCCCGATATATGTCTCACGCCCACCCCATCATGATTTATCTGCCCCCCAGTTATGCTCAATCGCCCCGCCGTCACTATCCCGTACTCTATGCCCACGACGGCAATAATCTCTTTGATCCAGCCACAGGGTTTATGGGACGGGAATGGCGTTTGGATGAAGCCTTGGAACGCCTCTTTGAAACTCAAAAAATTCCTGAAATGATCGTGGTCGGCATTTACAACAGCCCCGACCGCCTGGAAGAGTATACCTGGCACGCCTCTCTCTTTAATGGTTATCCTTGCGGCGGCAAAGGGGCAAGCTATGCCCGTTTTGTGGTGGAAGAACTCAAACCCTGGGTCAACCAACATTACCGAACCTTGCCTCAAGCCAGTTATACCGGCCAAATAGGCTCTTCTCTGGGTGCGATTATCAGCTTTTATATCGCACGTGCCTACCCTGATCAGTTCTCGCGGCTGGCCCTGATGTCACCGACTGTCTATTGGGCCAATCACCAAATCCTGCGGGATACTGCCAGTTTTCCCACCCATTTTCGTGTCTGGGTAGATATTGGCACTGAAGAGGGACAAGATCCCCACACAGAAGAAACCGTTGAAAGCACCCAAGCGTTCGTACATGCGCTTGAAGCCCAGGGGTATACACGCTTTCAAAATTTAGGTTATTACGTAGATTGGTTCGCGGGCCATGATGAAATGGCCTGGGCTCAGCGGGTACACAAACCCTTACAATTTTTATATGGAGAGCTTGTTTGAATGTCTTTGGCAATCGCGACCTTTCCAGTGGGGCTCTTGCAATGCAACTGCAGCATTGTCAGCGACCCAGAAACACGCGAAGCCTTGATTATTGATCCCGGTGGAGATGCCCCCAAAATTCTCGACTATCTCAAAGAAAATCAACTGAAAGCTCGCTATCTCTTGCACACCCATGCCCATTTTGATCATGTTGGCGCCACACGGGAACTCAAAGAAACCCTTGGAGCAGAAATTCTTTTGCACCCAGAAGATCTCTTTCTCTATGACCAAGTACCCATGCAAGGCGCACTTTTTGGGCTCCAATTGGAAGCGACCACCCCCACAGATCGCCCCCTTGAAGATGAAATGGAAATCTGTTTTGGCAAGCAGACAACCCGCATATTACACACACCGGGCCATACCCCAGGCAGCGTTTGCTTCCATTTTGAAGGCCATGAAAGCCATCTCTTTTCAGGCGATACCCTTTTTAAAGGCGGAATTGGGCGAACCGATCTTTGGGGCGGCTCTCAAGAGACACTGATGCGCTCCATTCATCGCCGATTGCTCTGTTTAGACGAGAGCACGCAAATCTATCCAGGGCATGGCCCCCAATCCACCCTTTGGCATGAAAAAAAGCAAAACCCTTTTCTGGTGTGACACTCTCAATGCCCTTTAAGCACAACCACCCCTTAAGAGAAAGGGAATTCTAAGCGCCTTATTTAAACTTTAAAGACCGAGTCTTTGCTAGAATAGAAAAGAGTTCAATGATCCCGACTGAACGGAAAGCCATGCAAACAGAAATCCCAACACTTGAAAGCCGCACACCTGGCCAAGAAAAATTTTGGCACCTCACGCGCCAGGAAATTTTTTTCAAAACAGCAACCAAAGACTTGGAATGGCTGGCCCAGATTTCACATTTTGAAGCGACTCCCAAGGGCAGTATTCTCTATTTGCCTGGCGATCTGGCAGAGGATATCTTTATCTTAAAACAAGGTCGGATTCGAATTTCACGTATCTCCAGCGAAGGCAAACAAATCACACTGGCTTTGCTGGAAGCCCCGACCCTCTTCGGCGAATTGGCCCTGATCAATGACGGCACCCCCCATGAAAGCATGGCAGAAACCCTCGAAGAAACCTATCTTTGCAAAATTTCCCGCCAAAATTTTGAAAGCTTTTTGGCTCGACACCCCGAGGTCAATCTGCGTGTCATGAAACTTGTCGGCCAACGCTTGCGACAGATTGAAAACAAACTTGAAGACTTGGTCTTTATGTCGGTAGAACAACGGCTACAAAAATTGCTGCTCAAACTGGCTTTAGAATATGGACGCAAAACCCAGGAAGGCACCTTGATCAACCTGAGAATTACCCACGAAGAACTGGGGCATCTGATCAATGCCACACGCCCGACCATTACAGAACTGCTGCGTAAGTTTGAAAATCAAAGTCTGATCAAGGTCATTAAACGCAAAATTCTCGTTCTGCCTTCCTTGCTGGAAGCCGCCTGAGTTCTTTGCTACAATACACAACATGCAAAAACCTTCATCTACCCGCCAGAAAATTGACCGTGTCTTGCAGTCTAAACTGCTTTTAGACGCCAGCCCGACTTTAACCGACGTCTATACCCTGATCAACCAACTCAGCAGTGATGTTTTGGATCTTTATCCCCATATTGCCTGCCGTACACAATGCAATACCTGCTGCAAAGGCACCTCCATGCCTGTGGCCAGCCCGGCTGAATGGGCCATTCTACACGATTATCTGCTCAGATTTTGGTCTGAGGAGCAACGCGCGGCCTTGGTTCAACGCATTGAAAACCTCTTTCTGCTCCATGCAGAATCCCTTTGGGCTGTCCACGATACCATTCAGCAAGATGCAGATATGAGCAAGGTTGAAAAATTTGCAGAAATTTTACCACAACTGGCTGATACCCAATGCCCCTTTCTGGTCGATGAAACCTGTTCTGCCTATGCTGGGCGCCCCGCCAAATGCCGTGCCCATGGTGGGTTTCTGTTTGTCTTTCAAGAACATGTTCAATTGCATGCCTGCCAGTCTGAAGTCGAAAAAATGGAAGCCTTCATGGAAAACCAAGGCACACGTAAAGTGGTCATGCCAGTTTGGAACCCCTTTGAGGAAAAAATTGTGCAGGTCTTCAATGCCCCTGGAGCAACCTCTACGATTCTTGCCATTTGGGTCAAAAGTCATATAGTAGAGGGCAGACTTGCTGAAGAAGCCAATCTGAACCCTGATTTTCAGGCCCTGCGCAGCTCAAAGCGTTAAATACCCGATCCGATATGAAAGCCGTTCAGACAATAGGCCTGCTGATTGCGTCCAATGCCTTCATGACCCTGGCCTGGTATGGCCACCTCAAATTCAATCAAATCAAGGGACTTCAATCCCTCGGGCTGCTTGCGATTATTCTAGTCAGCTGGGGCATTGCGCTGTTTGAATACTGTTTTCAGGTCCCCGCCAACAGAATTGGATTCAATGGCCATGGGGGCCCTTTTTCCTTGGTTCAACTCAAAGTGCTACAAGAAGTCATTACTCTCAGTGTTTTTGTGGTTTTTTCGCTCTTGGTTTTTAAGGGGGAACATTTTCGCTTGAACCATCTCTGGGGTTTTTTATGTCTGGTTGCAGCCGTATATTTTATCTTTAAGCGCTGATTTCGTTCTCGCCATAAAAAAAAGCAGCGTTTTAAACGCTGCTTTTTTCAATCAAAAATCGATCTTAGTTCGACAGGAAGGTCAACGAGTTATAGGTCACACGATAACCTTGCGCAAAATTATTAATCGTCGGATTCAATAATTTAATGCTAAAGGGATCATTTCCTTTTCCGGGTTCGAAATGAATGGGTTGACTCCAGTCTTTCAGGCCCAAAACATTGAAAGTACCCAGGTCAAAATCACTGGCGACCAACTGAACACGGTAATTATTTCCCAGTTTTAAACTGGACGGGTGATCTGTTCCAAAGTCAGGATACTTAATCGAAGTGCCCAAGGTATAGGCTTCCCAGCGGAAAAGCTGCGGTGTCTGCCCTTGCAAATCCACCTGATAGCTATTGGCTTCCGTATGGCGGTTCCAGGCAATATCAGGCGTCAAATCACTGGTAATAAAATGGGTTTTATTCAGATCTTTGAAATCTGTTTCACTGCCAATCCGATTGAAGACCGGAGGCGTCATAAAACTGCGTGAAACCGTATTGTTGAGTTGAATATTGGGAACCACAATATCGCTGCCCTTCAGAGAAGTTCCACTGTGGGCTTCAAGCGTAAAATTGGTATTGTTCAGCTTAGGCAAGCGAACGGTCTGGGTCACAGAAGCAGAGGTATAGCTGGTGTATTTAGCCACCAAAACACGTCCACCATCTGGCATATTCATATAAATCTGCATGACCACATTTTTCAAACCACTGTCTGAGGGGGCTGTCAGATTGACATTGATTTGACCAAAGGCTTCAGGGCTGATCTGGTGATTAAATGAGACCAAGAGGTCAGTGGGTCGAATCGGAGTATAACCAGCACTGGCACTGGGCAAGGGCGTAGGAATCGGTTGGGGGGGAGGCGTCGGAACCACCACATTGGGACTGTAGCCGTATTGTGTCAATTGCAGAAGACTGCCGATTGACTCAAAGACTCCCGTAAACAGGGTTCCCTTTGTTGAAGAACGATTTACCTTGACACGAACGCTCATATTATAGCGGCCACTGAATTTATCAGGAGCAGCTGCAGAAGCATTGCTGCCATTGCCATCTGTAAACACAATGAAAGCATCGCGGCCATTCTGATTCAGATTGGTAACACTTCCACTAAAACCATAACTGTCCTGGCGGAAGAGTGGCCCCTCTTTAAGCGGAGTTAAGTGAATATCCCGGTTTGTGCCAGGAGGTACATCCGTGACCGAGGATGAAGTATATCCTTCAAAGCCAGCTGAAAGGCTGACAAGCTTGTCAAATTCCTGCGTGGTTTCATAAAAACCATTGCTGTCTGTTGTCAATGAAAGGGATTCATCCACTTTTACCTTTGCGCTCGACAGAGGAAGGAACTGTTCCGATTTAATATCCCATCCCAAAACGCGCCCCTTAATCACCGACTTCACAACCGGAAGATTGGTTGCCAATTGGCCACTGGCTTGAATCACGGGCAATGGATTGGCTGAGATCTGGTTGTCAATATTGGGAGCAATATTGGGCAGAAAAGGCGTTGCCGTAGGAGTTGGCAAAGGCCCGTCAATGCCAGGATTGGAAGAAGCGATAGCCCCAAAAGGCCCTGAAGGGGAAGGAATGGGTATTGGCCCAGAACTCACACCCGGTTGGGGCAGAAAAACAGGTAAAGTAGACGCCAATGAAGAAGGTAAAATCACAGGCGAAGACGGATCTGTTGTATTTCGGGTATTTACCAGGAAGGGAACGGTACAGCCGACACTAATGGCCAACCCACAAGATACCAGGACCCACTGAATATGTTTTCTGTTCATTACCAGGCCATATCCTTATGCAATTTGTAAACGATTCCATTGCCACCGCCCATGACGACAAAATTAGAAGCTGCTCCCAAAGGAACAGGGCGGGTTTCTGCCCGCTTGGGCAGCTCACCGGCAGCATTCGGTGCCGAAATTGGGAACACGTCATTGAGACGCTCAAGATTCGCATTCAAAGGCAGCAACGCACGGTTCAGGAAAATTCCTGTTTTTCCGCTTGGATCAGAATCAACTGTTAAAAGTTTATCATTGGATAAAACCAGCGGCACCGAACGGGAAAGTGCTGTAAAGGAAAGATTGCTCTGATCGATACGTGCTGCTTGCAAGACCAGATAGTTGCTTTCCTCTTTGAATTTTGTATCACTTGAATAATCCAGTTCAAACAAAACATTGCCGTGCTGGAGATAGACATGCTGTCCATTGCCTCTCAAAACAGGTGAAGAGAGGATATTGCCATTGGAATAAGCTTGGGTAGGCAAGACGCGACCATAGGTTGCCGTATTCGGTTCCATGATATCCACCTTGTCACCGGCACCGGGTGCGTCGGTCAGTGCAGAAGTCAGCTTGATTCTGCGATTGGTGGTATCCACGCTGGCAACAACACCATACTCAAAGCGTCCACGCAAACTGGTGTTATTATGCGTTACGCGAACGATCTGCCCTGTGGCAAACTCAGCAACACTGCCCAATTCAAAATCAATCGTAGAATTGGTCACCCCCATCACACGGTTGGTGATTTTTTCAAAGGGTACGAATTTATCCGTATGCAACTTGGCCTGAACAGCGGCTTTTAATGTGCCACCGGGATCTGGAACTGTTAATTGGTAAACAAACTTCGAGCTGTCTGTTACGACTTTGCCATCATCATCCAAGGCAACCTCAATGCCCTTGTGACGGTTGGTACCGGTGGCATCCTTGTCACAACTGGCGTTGGTAGACGAACACAGCGTTGCCACAGGGGTATTCGGTAAATTCGTAAAGATAATCGAATCACCTTCAGCCAGCCCCTCTGGGTTTCCGATTTTAAACTGGAACACCTGGTCTGCACCCGCTGCTGTAGGTGAGGGAGTGGGGCTAGGCGTTGCAGAAGGCGAAGGAAGCGGGGTAGGACGCACGGCCAGGTTCACAACACTTACACTTTCTCCCCCCAGCAAAGTAGCAGGGTTGGGAGTTGGGGAAGGCAAGGGGAACAATTTGCTTTCTTTTAAGGTCACAGCCCCTTCAACCGTCACCTGATCCAAGGTGCCATATAGACTCAGACCATCGCGGGTAATAATCCGCAGGAAATCTCCTGATTTAAAACCAAAACGTTGATCGATGGAGAAGGTTGTATCTGTGGGCAGTGGCTCACGCAATAAGTTTGTAGAGGGCAAGGTTCTGTTGACCGTATTGGGCCCCAGCACGCGGCTGGGTTTAAAGGCCGCTAATTCACGAATTTCAAGCAAGGGACTCTGTGCTGCCAAAGACAGATTCGTGGTATTGGAAGCATCATTCAAACGAACCTTATATAAAAACGATCCGCAAGACACAATTCCCACGTCGAGCGTGGCATCCACGGCAACAGAGGCACTGACCTGACATCCCGTACTGCGGGGGAGGGTTGTCAGATCAAGGGTAGAAACGATCGCGCCATTGTCTTCACGAATTTTATAAAACTTGCCTTCTTCAGAACCAATATAAATATGTTTACCGGCCCCGGTAACAACAGGCGAAGCTTTGAATTTTCCGGTATTCGAACTGCTGACCACTTTGGGACTGTAACTTTGGGTAAAGCTTGTACCATTGAAGGTGTATTTGTAAATACGCCCTTGTTTACTGCCTGCAACATAAATATTATCAGTGGCTCCAGAAATGACGAAGGGAGAGGAGAACTCAAACTCTTCGCCAATAATATCTACAAAACTGCGAACAAGCCCTGTAGCGGCATTGATCGCATAAAGCCGACCGGTACTGGAAAGCGCGTAAAGGGTATTCACACCGCCTGCCGCACCCAGCCCCGCAGAAGTGCCAATAAACCGCCCGCCATTATCATGCAGGCTGAGATCCCAAATTTTTGAACCGTTGTCATTCAACGCAAAGACATTGGTAGAGGACAGACTGGAAGTAAGGTAATAAGCATCAGTGCCAATCACGACAGGTGTATTGGGCAAATACTCACTGTTGTCTGAACCCGGAAGATTTTTTGCAAAATCACTGGTCAAGCCCCCTGAAGAAGTGGCCTCTTTCACCTGTTGTTCAATCGCAGGATCACTCATTGCAGGTTTTACAGAATCAACAAAAGCCTGGGTGCGAAAACCTTGGGCACCGAGAATTCGATCAGTCGTCCAATCATAACGATAGAGACTTTGTGGAAGCGGACGCGCCTGAGGCAGTGGACCTGATACTGTTTGAGAAACTGAACTGGTAGGAACCAGGGGTTTCTGCTGCAGAAGCTCAGGATTAGAAGCGACACAACCGGCAACAGCCAGTGAAACACTCAGAGAAAAAGCAATCAGTGCAGTACTCTGCATGGGGAGATCTCTCAAACCAACCATTCGTAAATTACCTCAAGTTTGATACCGCTGGTCTGGGGGCAGACACAGTGCCAGATCTGGAAAATCATGATTTCTGAATCAAGGCCAGATAATTAGCCCATCCATATAACACAACTATACACAATTTGCACCTTAAATCAATATAACTAACGCTCCGATTTAATGTAATTTTAAAATTTTTAAAATAGAATCCGACGTATTTAATACTTAATTAAAAGAAATCAAAAACCAATTAAAAACCAGCTTTTTAAACTAAAAATAAATCAATTAAAAACATAACAAAAACTATTTTTTTATATATACGTCTTTATTTCAAATAATATTAAAATACACCCTGAATAGCAGATAAAAATATTAAATTTATAAATATTTTTGTCACTTCCCCACAGACCTTTGCATTCGTCTTTCAGACAAGTGGTGAAAATCAAAAGGCCTGTGCTAGGATAATAAACAGAGTACCCTGCGCATTGATGCGGAATTCTAGTGTTTTGAGCCTAACCCTTCTAAAGGTTGAAACCGTCTTCTGGCATGGCCGTATACCTCTGCGTTGAGGAAACCTAAAATGTTGGAGAGGTTTCTGTTGTTGTTTGGAGCACTTGCTTCAAAAACATCTGGTTCTGCACTGTGCAGGGTACTTTTCAAGCTCAAAGCAAACACAACTCTGTAAAATTAAAACGAAACCTCAAATGCCTGTTTTAAATCTCACCCTTGCTTCAGCCCAGGAGACCCAAAACTTGGGGGCTCTCTTGGCTCAATTTAAGTCTGAATTGCCTTCGGTCTGGCTTTTACAAGGGGATTTAGGCAGTGGCAAAACAACCTTCAGTCAGGGCTTGGCCAAAGGTTTAGGAATCAAAGAACACCTCACCAGCCCAACCTTCAGTCTGGTAAATGAATACCACTTTGCCAACGGTCAAACCCTGTTTCATTTTGATTTATACCGCTTGGGCTCCCTTGAAGAACTTTATGAAATCGGCATTGAAGACTATCTTAGAGACCCCCAGGCCTTTTCTTTGATTGAATGGCCTGAGCATTTTCTGGAGGCATTTCCTCCTCCTTATTTACACCTCTTTTTTCATCACGCAGAGCAAGGCCGTCAAGCTGAGATTCATTTACCAGAGGCCTATGCTATGCTGGAAATACCTCTTAGGAAGGCATTGAAAACACTGCATGTCACCATCTTCTGATGCTTCGAAACTACCCGATCCACAGGCCTACCAACAATTGATGAACGGAGCTGCAGCCCCCCTTTCAAAGGCGTTTGAACTTGCAGCACAGGGAGTATCAAGCCATATTCACAGTTTAAATGAGAATGTGACCTTTATTCTCGACAATTCAGAAGAAGTCACTTTACGCGTGATTGAAATTGATATCGAACACGCTGAAGGAAAAGCCTTGGCACTTCGAATTCAAGCCCGTACAGACTTTAAAAACGTACTCGTACTCGCGAAAAAACTCAATATGAAAATCGGCGCATTCAGTACTTACTTTACGGTGATTCTCAATGCAGATCCCGAGTTCATGGAACTCTATAATGACCAAATCGTCACTTTGGACCAGCCCGCTAAATTTTTTGAAACCCTCGATGAAATCAAGCGTCCCATTTTTCTGAATCTCAATCATTACGTCATTGCACGCATTTCAGACTAAAGCCATGAAACTCAAGCTTGGGATCGGGGCGATATTCTGTTTGCTCTGCTTCACCTTCTCTTCGGATCTTTCTCCCGTTCTGGCAACCCCCAAACGGGCCATTGAAATTCTGGCCGATGAAGTCGAAATGGAGTTGGACAGTGGTCTGACGCGCTTTCATCGGAATGTCAGAATCACCCTCAATCAATACCGAATTCAGTGCCAGACGGCAACCGTCAAATTAGATCCCAAAACCCGTCAGCTACAGGAAATCACCATGAGCGGTTCTGTTATAATACAAGGGAACGATGGCCTGATTCGCGGAAAAAAAGTCATCTTTTCAGCCCGCACCAATAAGTTAAAGCTTGAGGGAGCGGTTTATACGCGGATTCAAGTCGAACTGCCTGCAGAGTTTAATCCCTGATTGATCAGAATTTAAGGCAGAGATAAGCATGTTTTCCAAAAAATCCGCGATAAGGATTTTGTAAAGGTCTGAGAAAGGGTATCTGACATGACATATACAAGCGGTTATCAGTCCCAGGTGCCAGGCACCAGTGTATACAGCCCCTTCAATAGGAATGGCGCTGGCACCCCTGCTCCTGCTGGTAACTATCCAGGATATTCTCCGACAGGCCCTGCTTCTGCTCCAGCGATGGGTTCAGATGCTTTTGTACCTGTTTCTTCCCCTGAAGATATGGATCGCGTGGTCTCGAGTATCGATGATAAAATCGCCCGTATTCGTCAGGCCTTCAGTCAGCCCAGCCCAGCTCCCGGCATGCCCACAGGTGCCCCCCAAGCTCCGGCAGTGCCACAGGTCAGCCAAGATGAAATTCAATGGGCCCTGCAACTTGAACAAAAAGTAAAAGGTGGACAACAACCCACCGCCCAAGAAACCGCCCGTTATGAAGACATTGCCAAACGACTTGCCGCTGCTCAACAGGCCCCCGCAGCGCCTACTGCGCCTCAAGCTCCGGCGGCACCTCAGGTCAGCCAAGATGAAATTCAATGGGCTCTGCAACTTGAACAAAAAGTAAAAGGTGGACAACAACCCACCGCCCAAGAAACTGCCCGTTATGAAGATATCGCCAAACGGCTGGCAGCTGCTCAACAGGCTCCTGCCGCTGCCCCAAGCGCACCCCAGGCTCCCGCTGCACCTCAGGTCAGCCAAGATGAAATTCAATGGGCCCTGCAACTTGAACAAAAAGTAAAAGGGGGTCAGCAACCCACCGCCCAAGAAACTGCCCGTTATGAAGACATTGCCAAGCGACTGGCGGCGGCCCAACAAGCTCCTGCTACGGCACCCACTGCCCCCAATGGCAATCGCGATTGGAGCAATTGGAGCAAACCCTTTGCTCCTCCTGCAGCTTCAGCCATGCCTTTGCCCATTGCCGCTCCCGGCAGTGGCCAACCCGTGGTAACCGTGCCCACCAGTTTGCGTGGAGCCCCCCAAACCCCTCCGGCTGTCGCAATGACTCAGCCTGTACCCGCCAGTCTGACACCCGCCCCCATGATGCCTCAGGCGGCAACAGCTCCTCAACAGCCTCCAACAGGAAATGTCAGCCAACAGGAAATTCAATGGGCCCTGCAACTTGAACAAAGAGTCAATCAACAGAAATACCAGCCAACAGCCCAAGAAACGGCTGCCTACCAAAATATCGCCCAACGCTTGAGCGCAGCTCAGTCACAGCCCCAAACGGCTCCTGTTCAGCCTGCGCCTCAGTTTCAGCCGCAGACGGCTCCGCCTGCAGCGCAACCCTTTCAGCCTCAAACATTGCCACCGGCTTCCCAACCCATGATGCCTCAGGCAGCAACAGCTCCCCAACAGCCCGCTCAAGCCCCGTCACAAATGGGCAATGCCAGCCAACAGGAAATTCAATGGGCCCTGCAACTTGAACAAAGAGTCAAACAGCAAGGTTATCAACCTTCGGCCCAAGAAGTCGCAGCCTATGAAAATATTGCTCAGCGCTTAAGTGCGGCTCCGCCGCAACAGGCTGCAGCCCCCCAAATGGCACCCCAGGGCGTGCCTCAACAGCGCCCAGGAATGCCCCCCCAAGGTCAACAGGTGATGATGCCCCCAACCCCTCAGCAGGTGCCGATCGTACCGCAGCAATATCCCTATGTGCAGCAGCAGACACCTCAGTATATTGTTCAGCCACAGCCCTTTGTGCCCCCCCAGCCACAAGCACAAATGGCACCTCCCGGTTATCAACAGCAACAGGTAGCAGGCATGCCACAGGTTCCCCCACCCGGACAGAAACCAGGTTTTGCAGATCGCATGAAAAATGCCTGGAACGCCCTCTGGGGTTAAACAAACAGATACTGAAAAAGCCCTCTGAATATTCAGGGGGCTTTTTTCATCTTGGCAATTCCCATGGTCCTCAAAACCTGCTGCAAAGAAGCATGTTCAGAAAAAAGCCCCAAGCGGGCAGGATAAAAAGCCGAATACTCTAAATTCCTGGCACGCAGGGAATAGCGATCCCAATCATTCATCTGCCCAGATAAAAGAGCTGTCAGCAAAGGTAAAAAAGGTTCCAAGGGCACTTGATAAACAGGGGCTAAATCACAATAGGCGCTCAGCTCAGCCAAAACCTCACCAACCGTTTGCGCTGGATTGCCCAAGACCATTTCAGTTCCTGCTGTTCCCTGCTTCAGCCAATACACCAACATTTGCGCAATATCTGCAGCATGAATCCAGTGAAAAAGACCCTGAATCCGCAAAAATCTCAGCCAAGGCATCCATTCAGGCAAGTCTTTCAGCCCTTGACCGGCGGCACTGAAGGTATGATTTGAATCTCCACCTAGAATGACAGTAGGATAGAGCACTGATAAGGGGGGGAGAGCGGTTGTCTCTTGCAGATAGCAATGCAGAGCTGCTTTGCTGCGAATATAATCCGTTCCTGCAAAAAAACAACGAGGAAAAAACCTCTGCTGTGCCCCCAAAAGACTGGCTGTTGAAAAATAAAAAATTCGCCGACAGATCAAGGGATTCAAAGATTCAAATAAAAGCCGTGTCTGCTTAAAATTCAGCGCATAGGCTGCACTTTCGCCCCAGGCCACAGCAGTATGAATCAGATATTCCGCTTCTTTGAGTTCTTTTTCAAAAGCATTTAAATCCGCAAGGTCTCCCTTGAGGATCTTTAAACGAGAATGCCCTCGCAAATCTGCAGGTATTTTTTCAGGAGTACGTACCAAAGCTTGAATTTGAAAATCCGAATCGGCCAGCAAGGAACTTAAAACATAGCTGCCAACGCATCCTGTCGCCCCTGTTAAAAAAATTTTGGTCATATTCACAGCCCTCAAGATTAACCATTTCTTAAATAAAACACTAATTCAAATTAAGAAAGTTTTGTGCTTCAGTTCCAGATAACTACAGTGTGGCCAGAATAGCTTTCATTCTGGAAGAGTGTAGAGAACGTAACATCATAGCATTCCATGATTTAAAAAACGTCTTTCCTCTTCAGAAACAGAGCAACTGGCAGAAAAGTAAAGAATTAAAGAGGGATAAGTTCATGATGAAGGCACTGAAATTTCTGGTAATCTCCGCCCTGGCTGCAGTTAGTTTTACAGCCTGTGGCGCACAGCAATACCCCATGAATCCTTATGGAACAGGCAGTGCCTACGGCGCTGGTTATGGTTCCAGCTACGGAACAGGTTATGGTTCCACCTATGGCACCGGCAGCACCTACGGTACAGGTTACGGTTCTACCTACGGAACAGGCTATGGCACCGGCAGCACCTACGGAACAGGATACGGTTCTACCTACGGCACCGGCTATGCTGATCCCTACGGTTCAGCTTATGGCACCGGCAGCACCTACGGCACCGGCTATGGCACCACACCTGGCTACGGTTCTACCTACGGCACCGGCTATGGCACCACGCCTGGCTACGGCACTACGCCTGGCTACGGCACTACGCCTGGCTATGGTACTGGCTATGGTACTGGCTATGGCGCCACCCCCTATGGCACCTACAGTGCTCCCAAAACAACCAAAACGGCCACACCTGCCCGCTAAGCTTTAATACCCTCTCTTTAACTTATCCCCGTTTTTTTAAATCTCCACTTTTGAATTCTCGAAAGTGGAGATTTTTCATTAAAAATGCAAAATTCAGGATCAAAACGCTTTACAAAGCCACAAAAATAAGTTAAATTAAGATTATGGATAATTCAAAATGAGGTTCAGCCCTATGTTAAAGAAAATCAAACTCTTGGTTTTTTCTGCTTTCTTAGCAGGTAGCTTTACGGCCTGCGGCTATCAACAGCCGATGGGCTATCAAAATCCCTATGGCACAGGCTATGGTACTGGCTACGGCACGGGCTACGGTACCGGTTACGGTACAGGAACGGGTTATGGTACCGGCTACGGAACAACCCCCAGCTATGGCGGAGGCTATGGCTATACAGACCCTTATAATACAGGTTCTGGCTACGGCACGGGCTACGGTACCGGTTACGGTACAGGAACAGGTTATGGTACTGGCTATGGCACAGGTTATGGTACAGGAACCGGCTACGGTACGGGTTATGGCACGGGCTACAGCGATCCCTATGGCACGGGTTATGGTACAGGAACTGGCTACGGTACGGGTTATGGCACAGGCACAGGTTATGGTACTGGCTATGGCACAGGTTATGGTACAGGAACCGGCTACGGCACGGGTTACGGCACGGGTTACGGTACAGGAACTGGCTATGGCACGGGCTACAGCAGTAACCCCTATGGCACTTACAGTGCGGGCCAAAACACGCAGCAATCCACAGCAAAAACAACAACCCCAGCCACCACGGCTCCGGCCACTACTACTCAGAAATAAAAAGAATTTTAATCATTTTTCTTTCATTTTGAATTTATCCAATTGTCTGTCCTGACCCCTCCAGGGCAGACTTTTTTTTAGCCTGAAGTCAAGCTGAATCCAAGAGGGAAGGATCCCGAATACCAATCTAAATCAGGAGATGTGATAGAATACTTCTTAAGAGATGTAAAAGTGCTTTAAAAAGCTGTTTTGTCTCTATGCAAATGTCTTCTTTCAAACAAGTTTTCTCGAGCTTTATCGGGTTTTCTATTGATTAACTCAAAAATATGCATTTGCACCTTGATAATTGAATAAGATTTTACTCTCCTCCATAAATGTAGCTATTCTTTAAGAAAAGAGGTAAACAAAAGTATTGTGTCAAGGGAAATAGTCGTAAGTGAAGCGGATAAAATCGCTGTTGTATTAGATAACGGTGTCGTTACAGAGTTTTATCTGAGTGAGGGAGAGCAGTTTGTCGGAGATATCATTCTGGCCTCAGTAGAATCCATAGTTCCCGCCATAGAGGCCTCTTTCCTAGATATCGGGCGGGAAAAAAGCGGATTTATTCACGTCTCCGATCTGCCTGCCAGTAAAAAGCAACAAAGTGGCATCCGTCAGTTTCTTAAACCCCAACAACACTTGCTTGTTCAGGTCACCCGCGAACCTACAGGAAACAAAGGAGCCTGTCTGACTGGATTCATCCAACTGCCCGGTCGCTTTCTGGTACTCACCCCTTTTGAACGTCGTATCGGACTTTCCAAGCGTATTTACGATGCCCGGGAACGGGCTCGCCTTTCCCGAATCGCAAGAATCATCTGTGGTTCAGGCTATGGTATTGTATTGCGCCCCGAAGCGGTCGGTCAGTCAGAACAAACTTTGCGTGACGATCTCAAGCTCTTGTTGGCCCGCTGGAAACAGATTTTGCAACTCTCAGAAAAAGCCACCCCCGGAACGACTCTCTACCGGGATCAGGATATTCTGGAGCGCATTCTGCGTGAAGGCGCCACACATTCGGTCAATCGAATTGTGGTCGAAGGACAAGGGACCTATGAACGTGCCCTAAAATATCTGAACAATTGGTCTGATACCCAGGCCCGCAATAAATTGCGTGTCTACAACGGCAGTGTGCCCATCCTGAGTAATTACGGAATTTATCAGCAGCTCGAAACTGCGATTCAACCCGTGGTTCAATTGCCCAGTGGTGGTACGCTTGTCATTCAGCCCACCGAGGCGCTTACCTCGATAGATATTAATACCAGTTCAATGACCTCAACGGACAATCAGCCAGAAACGATTCTGCGTACCAATTGTGAAGCCGCAGAAGAGATTGCGCGCCAATTGGTTTTGCGTGACATCGGGGGCGTGATCGTCATTGACTTTATTGATATGGACAACCCACGCGATCAACAGATCGTTTGGCAAAAACTTTCCGATGCCCTGCACCACGACAAGTCGCAACCTCAGATCAGCTATTTTTCTGAGTTTGGACTGGTGGAAATGACCCGTCGCCGCCAAAGACAGAGACTCAGCGAAATGTTGACCATGCCCTGCCCAACCTGTCAGGGAATTGGCCGCATCCGCAATCTCTTCTACCGTGCTGATGTGATGACACATGATGGCATGAAAATGCGGATTCCGGCGATTACCCCGCCAGAAAAAAGCAGTCGTTTTCGTGGTGGAGCCGAAAAGAGCACAGCGCCGCCTCCTGCTCCCGCGCCTAAAAACCGGGAAAACGGCCGGAGCAAACCGGCTCCTGTGGTTGAAAAAACGGTCTCAGCACCGCCGCCACCGATGCCCATTCAGGAAACAGCCCCCAAAGAAAAGCAAATTACGCCCGAACGGCCCGAAGATTTGCTCTTTGATGAGAGCTATTTCACAGGTGAAGTTACGGATGAACGTCTGCAAGAGTTTATTGAGCGTGAAGACTCCCTCAATGTCTCAGGCAAACTGGCCAATCGTCTGGACGAATTGCTCAGTCAAATCGACAGCGATGGTCTGCTCAGCATTCTGCAAACGCCAGCCGAAACAGCGCGATCTTTTGAAAATCATGCTGCTGACGACTCAGAACAGGAAGATTCCAGCCCAGAGGAAACCCAAAGTTTCGCTGAGGCCGAAGATCAACCTCACACTGAAGATGAAGCAGTGACCGCAGAAGCCTATTCTGAACCCGCTGAAGTTCTTGAGGAAGCGCATGTCGAGCCTCTTGATACAGCTGAAGATGACTTTTCTGAAGAACCAGCTGAGGCAAACACAGAAGCCTCTGATGCAAGCGCAGAAGCAGCACCTGAACCCGCTGCCAAAGCCAAACCTGCCAAGAAACTTCTGACCCGCCGACGGACCATTCGCAGCTTCAAACCTAAAAAGTAGACTGAAGATGCTTACGGATCGTCCCCTCTCTCGTCAGCCCAAACCGCCCTGGCTCAAGGTTCGCCTTGCCGGAGGAGAAAATTACGCACACCTGAAGCAAATTTTGCGTGAGCGTGAACTCAATACGGTCTGTGAAGAGGCCCGTTGCCCCAATATTGGAGAATGTTGGGGCGGCGGAACGGCCACTTTTATGTTGATGGGAGACACCTGTACCCGAGGTTGTCGTTTTTGCGCCGTCAAAACAGCCAAACGCGGTCAACCCCTGGATGCAGATGAACCTCAAAAAGTCGCTGAAGCCATCGCGGCCATGGATCTTGACTACGTAGTTTTAACCTCCGTGGATCGCGATGACCTTCCCGATGGGGGAGCTGGACATTTTGCCCAAACCGTAGAAGCCATTCGACTTGCCCACCCCCGTATTTTAATCGAAGTTTTGATTCCTGATTTTCAGGAAGATCCTGCCGCTTTGGATCGCTTGATAGCGGCCAAACCCGATGTGATTGCGCATAATCTTGAAACCGTGGCCCGGCTTTCTAAACAGGTGCGTGATGCCAAAGCGTCTTACCAAGGTTCATTAAACGTACTGGCGTATATCAAACAAAAAGATCCCAGCCGCTATACAAAATCGGCGCTGATGTTGGGCTTGGGTGAAACCGATGCAGAAGTTGAACAGGCCCTGAATGATTTGCGTGCCTACCAAACAGATATTCTCACCATCGGTCAATATTTACAACCCACCTCCAAACACCTGCCCGTACTGGATTTTATTCCCCCAGAAAAATTTGCCGAATGGCAAAAAATATGTGAAGACAAAGGCTTTCTCTATACCGCCTCAGGCCCGCTGGTTCGCAGTTCTTACCGGGCCGGAGAACTCTTTGTCAAAAACCTGCTGCTGAAGGAGAAAAACGATGATTGAAGTTCGTTTGCCCCCAATTGGCGAAGGCATCGCTGAAGGTGAGATCGTCAAGTGGAGTGTGGCCCCTGGAGAATCCGTTCAGGCCGAACAAGCCCTGCTAGAAATACTGACAGATAAAGCTTCCGTTGAAATTCCCACCCCAGAAAGCGGGGTCGTGGCCGAGCTTTTATTTTCTGAAGGCGATTTGGTACCTGTTGGCAGTGTGATTGCCCGCCTGAAATCAGGTGCAGAAAAAATGGAAAGCGCTGCGCCCACAACACAAAAACAGCCTTCTGCCACACAGCCTTCGGCAGCTCCCCTGCAAGCGCCCGCCACAAATGACAATGCCATGGCCACTCCGGCTGTTCGGCAAAAAGCCCGTGAGCGCGGTTTGGATCTTTCGCAAATCAAAGGGTCTGGACCCTTTGGACGGATTTTGCTTGAAGATCTCGCCCAAGCAGCTCAGCCAGCCCTTCAAGCTCAAATCCCCCAAACAGCCTCCCCAGCGCCCCACCCCCCGGCACAACCCACAGACCCGTCAACAGCAGAGGAACGCATTCCCTTACGCGGTATTCGGCGCAAAATCGCAGAACAGATGGTGCGCGCAAAATTTACAGCCCCCGATTTTCTCTACGCCGATGAAGCCGATCTAACAGAATTGGTCGAATTTCGCAAAGAAGTCGCTCCCCAGCTCAAGCAAGAAGGAATCAAGCTGACCTATCTGCCTTTCGTGATCAAGGCCGTGGCTTCAGCGCTCAAAGCCCACCCCAGCTTGAATGCTTCTCTGGAAGAAGCCCGCCAGGAGTTGGTTTTGAAAAAATATTACCATTTGGGGATCGCCACCGCTTCTCCCCAAGGTCTTTTGGTGCCCGTGATCCCCAATGCCGATCAGCTCAGTATCAAGCAATTGGCACTTGAAATTGATCGTTTGAGCAGTGCCGTGCGAGACGGCAAAGCCAAAGCCGAAGAACTGCGAGGCAGCACCTTTACGATTACCAATATTGGCGCGATTGGGGGCCTGATCTCAGCTCCGATTATCAATTATCCCGAAGTCGCCATTCTGGGCTTTAACAAAATCTATCAAAAGCCCGTGGTCTATCAGGGCGAAATTGTCCCCCGCTGGGTTTGTACTTTTTCGCTCTCTGTCGATCATCGCGTGGTCGATGGCGCAGAAGCCGCTTATTTCATGCGCCATCTGCTGCAGTTGCTTGAAAATCCCAAACGCCTTCTGCTGGAATAATCAGTAAGGTGAATCGCCCCCTGGAAATTCAGGATCTGGGGCTGCGGGATTACGCGGAAATCTGGCAGTTGCAGAAAGAGCTGGTTGAAAAACGGGCCCGTCAGGAAATCCCCGACCAACTGCTGCTGGTAGAACATCCCGCCGTTTTCACCTGTGGCCGTCGGCTGCGTGCTGAAACTCTACAAGATCTCCCCGCTTTTCCTCTCTATGAAATAGAAAGGGGCGGTGAACTCTCTTTTCATGAACCCGGTCAATTGGTAGGGTATCCGATAATCTGGCTCCCCCCTGAAAAACGTGATTTGCGTGCTTTTTTAAGCCGCTTGGAAAAGACCCTGATTCTCACCCTGAAAGATTTGGATTTTCAAGCCCACAGCCATCCAGAAGCCGGTCATACCGGCGTCTGGCTCAAGGATCGAAAAATCGCCTCGATCGGGATTGCGGTCAGACGCTGGGTCACCTGGCATGGTTTTGCTCTGAATATCAATAATTCCCTGACCATGATCCAAGGGCTGAATCCCTGTGGTTTTCCTGCTGAAGTGATGATCTCACTCAAAGAAGCTGGGCAAAGAGAGTACAATATGGAATATATTAAGGAACGGGTAAAAATTCATTTTCAGGAACTTCTGGCAACGTCATGAGTAAGCAGGCCTCTTATCCAGACGCTATCCGGGTTCTGGTTGTGGATGATTCTGTTTTCGCACAAAGAATTTTGCGTCAATTGCTACAAAATGAACCTGGCATAGAAGTACTCGATACACCCGCAAGTGGAATCAATGCCTTACAGCGGGTTAAACATCTGAAACCTGATGTCATCACCCTTTCTGCTGAAGAGGAAACTCAAATCTTACAAATTCTCACCCAAATTGACAGTGAATGCCCAACGCCTGTGATTGTACTCAGCTCTCAAACAGATCAAACCCAAGAAGTGGCACGAAAAGCCTTGCAGTTGGGAGCCTATGATCTCTTTCCCCGTCCAAACTCAGACAATGAACTTGAACTACAAAAATTGCGCAGCGAACTCATTCGCAAAATTCGCAGCGCAGGTCAGCTTTCTCGTCAATCCAAGCGTTTGGCATTGCAGCGTTCTCGCCCGCGCCTGAAAACCCAAACAACCCTTTCCCAAAAAGCTCTGGCAAAAATGACCACAGGCGTGGCCAAAGCGGTGGTGATCGGAACCTCCACAGGCGGCCCCCAAGCCCTACACAGCTTATTTTCAGAATTGCCCGCCGGCTTTCCCTTGCCCATTCTGGTGGTTCAACATATGCTGCCCAATTTCACCCAATCTCTTGCAGAAAGCCTGCATGCCGTTTCAGCCCTTGAAATCCGTGAAGCCCGCCAGGGAGATATTCTCATGCCCGGCCGGGTTCTGGTGGCGCCAGCAAACTACCATATGGAATTGGATCGCCGCGGGCGGATTGAACTGAATCAAAAGCCACCGCATTGTGGTGTACGCCCAGCTGTCGACATGACCTTGATTTCAGCCAGTCGCTTTTTTCAAGGCAAAGTCTTGGGCGTGATTTTAACCGGCATGGGCCAAGACGGTCTGGAAGGCATTCGGGCCTTGCATGAGGCGGGTGGGCGCTGCTTGGCTGAAGAGGCCTCGAGTTGCGTGGTCTACGGCATGCCCCGCGCAATCATCGAAAACCACCTCGCCGATGAGATCGCGCCCCTGCCCCAAATTGCCCACCGGATTCAATATCTGCTCAGTGAATGGCACGTCTGACTATTGCTGGCAATGGGCACAGAAATGCGTTCCTCTTTGCGCCACCACTGTTTTTTCGAGCAGCTGTCCACACCGCAGGCAAGGCATTTTTCCGCGCCCATACACCTTTAACTCTTCCTGGTGCTCTCCGCCTTTTCCATCGGGGTGCAGATAGTCTTTCAGTGTTGTGCCGCCACTGGCAATCGCTTTCTCAAGAATTTTGGGAATGGCGGCAAACAGGCGCTTGGCCTCTGCAGGCCGCAGACTGGCCACCGGCCGTTGGGGGCGAATGCCAGCTTCAAAAAGAGCTTCATCCACATAAATATTGCCCAAGCCCGCAATCCGGGTCTGATCAAGTAAAAAAGCCTTGATCGCCCGCTGCCCCTGTAAAAGGCCTTGAAAATGTTTCCAGGTATATTCAGACCCCAAGGGTTCAACCCCCAACTTGGCCAAACCAGGGTGTTCCGTCAAAGCCTCTGGCAAGAGTTTCTCTACGCGCCCAAATTTGCGGATATCTCTGAAATACAGCTGGATCCCCCCTGAAAAACCCAGGCGCAGATGGGTATGTTTATCAGGCAAATCAAGCACAGGCTTGCGGTAATAGGTAAAAGGCAGCACCAAGGCCTCGCGCGGTTCAGCCTGAGGGCTTTGGTTGGCTTGCAGGAGCATCTGTCCCGTCATACGCAGATGTACCAGCAGACAATCCTGACTCAAACGCAGAATCAGATACTTGGCCCGGCGTTCCAGGGCCATGAGTTTTTGTCCTGTCAATGCCTCAGACCAGCTCTCTGGATCCGGCTGGGTAATATGGGGGGTATAGATCTCGACCCCTTCAATCTGCTTGTGCAGAAGTTGGGCTTCGAGGCCTTGACGAACAACTTCAACTTCGGGCAATTCAGGCATGGCAATTTCCTCCGCTGGTTTTGTAGCACAGGTTTAAGTCTCAAGCACAGGGGCAAGCTTAAATCTTTAAACCCGCCTGACGCAGTTGATTGACATAGCTATTAGCCTGGCGCGTGGTTTCTGGCTGGCGATAGCGTTCACTCAAACGCAAAATCCAATCACAGGCCGTTTCAAGGCTGATACGGTGGCCCACAGAAACATAAACCGGGCGAATAGCGGGCTGGGTACGCAAGGCCACACCCACAGTCTCTCCGTTCAATTGTACTGGGCTGCGTGCGCCACGCTCTGGGCCTGGCTCATACTCAGGTTTGAGCAAAGGCGTTTTGCCGCAGCCTATCGTAGGAATATCCAGCAAAAGCCCCAGATGCGAGGCCAGGCCAAAACGGCGAGGATGCGCCCGACCATGGCCATCACAAACAATCAGATCGGGCAAACAGGAAAGCTGCTCTAACGCTTTTAACAAAGGGGGCACTTCTCGAAAAGAGAAAAGCCCCGGCTGATAGGGAAAAACTGAATTCCCTACATAATACGCTTTTTCAAGCACTTCCAGCGTCTGCGCATGGAGCACCACCCCCCCCGCAATCAAGAGTTCAGAATCCTTTGCATAGGCAATATCAACCCCTGCAACCGTCTGAATTTCAGAAAAAGCATCGCTTAGACAGACTTTTTCTGCCCCATCAGACTGAAAAGCCAAGGCCTCTTCAAGACTGAGATTCCAGTCAGGATTCAGGTGAAACTTCAATTCGGGCATGAGAAAGAAAGGCAACTCCAGCTTGAATTTTTATCTGACTATAGTATCTCACCCAATAGCAGTACAACAAAGCCCTTCAGGGCTTGCGAAAAAGCCGCAGAATAAGAGAAGGAAACTATTTTTGCTAAACTGTGGTCATGCCCATTCTTCACCATCTTTCCAGCAGCGGACACCGTTTCCTACAAATCGCAGACAATTCTGCTGAGTTCAGTACTTTTTCACCCTATGTGGCAACCCTCAATGCCCAAGCAGAGGTTGTCTTTCAAGCCCGCCTGCGCCAAGGAGGGAGTGGTCTGTTCCTGGGTTCTGGCCAAAAGATTCTCTCACTGGCCCAAACGGATCTTCAATTTCAAGAGTTTGTCAGCCACCCTGTGGTCAGCGAAACAGGTCAGGTCGCTGGGTTTGCCCATTGTCAGGAGGGTTCTGAAGGCTTGTTTTTATTCGAATCAGGGCAAACACAGGTCTTGGCACAAACCAATTCAGAAACGAGCAAAATGGGCCCCTTAGGCCCCGTCATCAGTCCCAACGGAGCTATCGCCTTCAGAACCCAGTTGCACTCAGGTCAGGAAACCCTTGAAGTCTTTACCCCCCAAAAACAAACCCGAATAGCCTGCACCGGAAAAGATTTCAGAGCGTTTCAAGGCTTGCCCCAATTTACACCCCAAGGGGGGCTCTTGTTTCGTGCCGAAACCCAGTCGGGCAAAGCAGGCTATTATTGTTTTGAATCAGGTCAAATCAGCCCTTGGATTGAAACCGGCTCGGGCTTTGAAAGCTTGGGGTTGTTTCCTGCACTCAATCAGAGTGGCTGCCTGGTTTTCGCTGCCAGCGAAAAAGAACAAGCTGGTATCTATAGCTGGAACAAGGGCAAGATCACACGCCATTACAGCACAGCGCAAGGGTTTGAGAGTTTTCGGGGAGGGTTACCTTGGAGGGCCCAACTCGGCCTGTTTTACGCCACCCCAGTAGGAGGAAATTTGGGCCTCTATCGCCCCACAGAGAGCGGTTATCAATGCATTCTGGCGATCGGAGAAGCCTTTGCCGATTCCAAAATCACAGAATTTGCACTCAACCCTGTTTCGCTCAACCCCCAGGGAGACCTTGCCCTGCGTCTCAAACTTCGCAATCGACGCGAGATGATTCTGGCTTATTCACTTAAAAAAAATCAATCTAATTAAAATATCTGATTTTTTATTTTAAAAATAAAAGTTTTTAATTAAAAACCGTTAAGTTTCAGCAGAAGTCAAATCAAGTGTAAAAACTGCTATAATTTATAAATAAAATAAAAAATAGTGTTTCCATGCATATGCCCAAATCCCATCATCCGATCATCCTGCTCATCGATGATGATCCTCAAATCCTGAAAACTGTTCAAGAGGTTTTGAGTCTGGATCTCTATCAAGTTCACACGGCAGCAAATGGACAAGAGGGTATTCAAGCCTATGAAACACTCAAACCTGATTTGGTTCTTTGCGATGTCATGCTGCCAGATATTCTGGGCCTGGATATCTGCCGTACAATTAAACAAAAAAACCCCTGTCAACTTTTTGTCTTTATGACCAGTCTGGGAGATGAAACCGATCAGGTAGTGGGCCTGGAACTGGGAGCCGATGACTATCTTGTAAAACCCTTTAAAATCAAAACATTTCGCGCAAAGATCCATTCACTGCTGCGTCGTTTGAAACAGATCTCCGCTCCCTCACAACAGATTCATTCTCCCCCCATTATCCAAAACAACCTGAGAATAGATACTTCAAGTTATAAGGCCTGCCTCTCAGGTCAAGAACTCAGCCTCACCCATAAAGAATTTGAAGTGCTGGCTTGGTTGGCAGCACACCCAGGTCAGCTCTTTACCCGCCAGCAACTGCTTGAACAACTCTGGCAGGAAGACCTCGATGTCAATGACAGAGCGGTTGATGCCTTAATCAGACGTCTGCGCGAAAAGCTTGGCGACTCGGTCTCTGAGGTACAGTTTATTGAAACGGTACGTGGCATGGGCTATCGTTTTAAGCAAAACCAGCTTTAGTCAAGGCTTTCAGCCCTTCCTGACACTTACTCAAAATCTATTTAAAAAATCATCCTTTTATCACAGGTCTATCACCATCCAGGCATCAGTCTGTCATTTTGGAGTTTTAAACTAAAAGCATAAAGAAAGAGACCAAGAGCCCAAATCCCTCAAGGCCCCTTCCCAAAACAGACCAAGGAGAATCGAAAAATGAAAGCTTCAACCCCTCTTAAAACTCTCGCGACATCCTTCTTTGCCTTGAGCTTGGTTGTGGCCTGTGCTACACCCACCCCAGCCCCTGTTTCAGTTTCATCCGTACTGCAACAAGGGATACAAGAAACCAGCATGAACGTACAGAAAGCCTTGGCCCAACCTACGATCATTGATGTAGGCCGTGGCCAGATCAAAACGCCAGCCTCATTCAAGCTCACAATCAAAGCTGCTGACGGTGGCTTTGCAGTTAAAGCCAGCAGCAGTGGGACACGTAACAGCGTGGCAGCAGATATCAGCAGTTTTGATGTCTATCTGATCGACTCTGTCGCTGCTCCTTCAGGCGCAATTACGGCAGCCCATGGCCCATTCAATGTGACTGCAAGTTTAGTCACTGGGCAACAGACCATTACCTTTAACAACGTCACGACTTCTACCAATAATTACTATGTCGCCATTAAAGCAAAGGATTCTGGCGGTGGTAATATCACCAATCTCGGTTCGGGCATTACCATTGGCGGCGCCAATGTCTATGTTTCAACCACAGGCGGAGGTGGCGCAGGTGAAGTAGGCGTCGGTGCTGCCCCAACCTATACGGTCAGCAGTACCACCCAATTGGGCGTAGGCCTGACACTTTTAGATGCTTTGGGTGCCACGATTGATTCCAAGGTCACGGTAACCGATGGTTCGACAGCACCGGCCGACCCTGTTTCAGCCTCTTAAACTCTGGTCTGTGCTTCTGTTGGGGGGGCTGATAGGACTAACTTCCTGTCAGCCCCCCTCTTTGCTGAATCTGGCACCCTTCAGCCCCATTACAGAAACACAGTATGAAACAGCTCCGTCCCCTTCGGAAATGCAAATTGATACAAAAATGGCAGAGACAAGCTCAGCCCAGTTAAAGCTATTGATCAAAACGCCTTCCAAAACTTGGCAAACGCAGTCCAATACAAGTGGCAGCCCGAACGCGATGGCCTCCGAAATCGCCAGTTTTAAACTCTATCTGGTCGATTCAGGCTCAACACCCAACGGGCCGCTCACCGCCAGTTACGGCCCTTTTCAAATCTCTGCGAATTTAACCGCTGGCCAACAAAATCTTGTCTTCAATCATTTAAGAAGCTCCAACCAAGCCTATTATGTTGCCATTCTGGCCCTCGACAGTCAGGGCCAAAACCTCACCCAACTCAATTCGGCTTGCAGTATCAATGGAGAAAACGTATCGGTTTCTACTCAGGGCGGCAACGGACAAGGCCAATTGGTGGTAGGCAGTGCCCCCACGTATACTGTCAGCAGCAGTGCGGCCTTGGAAGTTTCCCTGAACCTGCGTGATGCCATAGGGGCCAGTCTGGACACTCAGTTAAGTGTCATTGATGGCAGCAGCTATCAGGCAAATGATATAGCCTATTTTCGAGCCTATCTCGTCGACAGCAATACAGGCACTCCTCAGATCAGTTATGGTCCCTTCAGTATCAATGCCAACCTTTATAACAATACACAGAGCATCAGTATTCTCAATCTTATGCCTGGCAGCTACTATGTGGCTCTGGCAGCGTTTAATGCCCAAGATACCAACCTGACAAATTCCAGTTTGCTCGTCAACGGACAAGCTGCAGCCGTCTCAACTGATGGGGGAGACGCTCCCGTTGACCCTGGAAAAATCACCATTGGCAGTGACTACAGTGTGAGCAACAGCGCTGCTCTTCAGGTTCAACTGAATTTACTTTAAAAAACCAATCCAGTTGACAGTCTTCAGGCTTGCATCGGATAATAAAGCGTATGAAATACACAGCCCAGACTTCAAACATTTCTAACTGGCGCTGGTGGTGGAGCTCCACTGCCAGTGGCAATTCGTGTTTGGGCGAAACCACAACTTGATTTAGTCACCCCTTTTCAAGTTTTCCCCTCTCAGCCGCCACTGTGCCCCCCCACAGTGGCGGCTTTACTTTTTGGTCTGAAACATCAATAAAATGGAGAAAAAACGCAATGCAGCTTCAGCGCCTGACCCGCGAAATCCCAATGGATACCCTCACGCCGCTTTCTGCCTGGCTGCGCCTGCGCCAAACCGCCCAACCCGGTTTTCTGTTTGAAAGCGCAGGCTCAGACCTGAGCCAGGCCCGTTACAGCATTTTGGGATTTGCACCAGATGAAATTCTTACCCTGCAGGCAGGTGTTTTAAGTCGCCAAACCACCCAAGGCAGAGAAATTCTGCCCGGCCACCCGCTGGAAACCCTCAAAGCCAAACTGCAAGCTGAAAAAATGCTGACAGACCCCAGCCTGCCACCCTTTACAGGGGGCTATGTGGGCTATCTGGGCTATGACTGTGTCCAATACCTTGAAAAAATCCCTTTGCCCGCAGAGGCTTCTCCCCTGCCCGAAGCCTGTCTAATGCGTTTCGCACGCGTGCTGGTCTTTGATCATCTCAAGCGTAAAATCCTCTTGGTGGCTCACCTGCCCCTTGAAGCCAGTGCAGCCGAACTCAACCGCGCCCAGACCGATCTGCAGATTTTACAGGCCCAATTGCGCCATCCCGTGGCCGCCGAAGCCCTGCTTGAACTGCCCGACCCGCCCCCGGCAGAGCCCCCCTTGGGGCGCATGGGTGAAGCCGCCTTCTGCGAAAAAGTCAGCCAGCTTCAGGAAGCGATTGCAGAAGGTGAAATTTTTCAGGCTGTTCTCTCAGAACAATTTCGCACCCCCCTGGAAGGAGACCCCTTCACTCTCTACCGCATTCTGCGCAGTTTGAACCCCTCGCCCTATCTCTACTATTTGGATATGGGCGGCCCCGTCTTATTGGGCACCTCCCCCGAAATGCTGGTAAAATCCAACGGCAGCGAAGCTGCCACCTGCCCGATTGCAGGCACCCGCCGCCGAGGCCATACCCCCGCTGAAGACCAAGCCCTGGCACAGGAATTAATCGCCGATGAAAAAGAGCGGGCCGAACACCTGATGCTGGTCGATTTGGGCCGCAACGATCTGGGCCGGGTTTCTCAGCCTGGCAGCGTAGAAGTCAGTCGCTATATGGAACTTGAGTATTTTTCCCATGTCATGCATTTGGTCTCGCTGGTCGAAGGCCAACTGGCCGAAGGCAAAACAGCCCTGGATGCACTTTTTGCCTGTTTTCCGGCAGGCACCCTTTCTGGCGCCCCCAAAATTCGGGCCATGGAACTGCTCGGCCAACTGGAACCCGTGCGCCGGGGTTGGTATGGGGGAGCCGTCTTTTATCACGGCTTTGAAGGACAACTCGATGCCTGCATCACGATTCGCAGTCTGGCCATTCACCAGGGAGAAGCCATTCTCCAGGCGGGTGCGGGCGTGGTCGCAGATTCCATTCCCCGCCAGGAATATTTAGAAGTGCGCAACAAAGCCCGTGTCCTCTTTCAGGCCCTGCAAAGCGCCAATGCCCTGGCCACTCAAACCCCCACAGGAGCTATGGCATGATTCTGATCATCGACAACTATGACTCTTTTGTATATAACCTTTACCAAG
Organism: bacterium (Candidatus Blackallbacteria) CG13_big_fil_rev_8_21_14_2_50_49_14; assembly: GCA_002783405.1. Lineage (NCBI taxonomy): Bacteria > Candidatus Blackallbacteria > bacterium (Candidatus Blackallbacteria) CG13_big_fil_rev_8_21_14_2_50_49_14. The sequence goes on from PFGG01000071.1 coordinate 37,230, forward strand.
CCCTGGCGGGTGCAGGCGCAGACTGTCAGGTTGTGCGCAACGACGCCCTGCGTGTAACAGAAGTTCTTGAACTGGCTCCCCAGGCCGTGGTGCTTTCCCCCGGCCCCGGCCGGCCGGAGCAGGCCGGCATTTGCCTGGAGCTGATCACGGCCATAGCAGGACGTTTTCCCCTGCTCGGTGTCTGTTTAGGCCACCAATCCATCGCCCAGGCCTTTGGCGGAAAAATTGTACGCACCCAAGCCCTGCATGGCAAAACCTCAGCCATTCAGCACCAGCAGCAGGGGCTTTTCGCGGGCCTTCCTTCTCCCATGCAGGTTGCCCGCTACCACTCTCTGATGGCTGAGCGCGAAAGTCTGCCTGACTGCCTCGAAATTACCGCAGAAAGCGAAGAGGGCCTGATCATGGGCTTGCGCCACCGCAGCCTGCCGATTGAAGGGGTACAGTTTCACCCCGAATCGATCGCCACGCCGGAAGGCCCCCGCCTGTTGAAAAATTTTCTCAAAACTTTGGAGGTTTTGGTATGAAAACAGTACTGGAAACGCTTTTTGCAGGAGCCCCCCTGGGCGTCAATGAAGCAGAAGCGGTACTCGACCGGATTCTCAATGGGGAGGTGCCGGCTGAAGTCACAGGCGCACTCTTGGCGGCGCTGCGTATGCGTGGCGAAACACCGGCTGAAATTACAGGCTTTGCACGGGCCTTGCGGGCCCGGATGCAAAGAGTCGAAACCCATGAAGAATTGACACTGGACACCTGCGGAACAGGGGGCGACGGCGGGCTGACCTTCAATGTTTCCACAGCCGTCAGCCTGCTTCTGGCCAGTTTGGACGTCCCCGTAGTCAAACATGGCAATCGGGCGGTCTCCAGTCGCAGTGGCAGTGCCGATGTGCTCGAGGCCCTGGGCATTCCCCTCCAGAACAGCGCCGAGGGCGTGCGTCAGGCACTGGAAACCAGTCATTTCGGTTTCTGTTTTGCTCCTGCCTTTCACCCCATTCTCAAAGAACTGGCTCCTTTGCGCCGCAATCTGGGGGTGCGCACGATTTTTAATCTGCTCGGCCCGCTCTGTAACCCCGCCGAGGTCAGCCACCAGCTCTTGGGGGTCTATGATCGCAAACTCACCCCCGTTCTGGCCGAAGTTCTGCGTCAGTTGGGCACCCGTGAAGCCCTGGTCGTTGCCTCCTACGATGGTTTGGATGAACTCAGTCTGGCAGCCCCTACGCAGGTCTCACACCTCAAAGCAGGTCAAATTACCCACTTTGAACTCAGCCCTGAAGAGGCAGGTCTGAAACGACAACCCCTGACCGATCTTGAGGGCGGATCAGCCCAAGAAAACGCGTTGATTCTGGAGCGGATTTTTCAAGGCCAAAAGGGAGCCGCCCGTGATCTGGTCTGTTATAACGCTGCCGCTGCGCTCTGGATTACCGGCAAGGCCCCTACCTTGCGTGAAGGTGTCCACTTGGCTGCAGAGGCCCTCGATCAGGGCAAAGTATTGAAAACTCTTGAACTTCTGCGGAGGCCCCTATGAGTGTCTTGACAAAAATCGCCACGGCCACCCGTGCACGTATCGCCCATGAAAAAACCCTACTGCCCCTGGCAGAGCTGCAGGCCCGTCTCTCAGAAACACGTCAGCCCCAAGATTTTGCCGCTCATTTTAGCCAACCCGGCTTTCAGGTCATTGCCGAAGTCAAACTGGCAAGCCCCTCACAGGGAGACATTGCTCCCCAACTGTCTCCTACAGAGGTAGCGGCCGATTATCTCAGGCATGGCGCCACAGCCCTTTCCGTTCTGACCGAACCTGAATTTTTTAAAGGCCAACTGGACTACCTCAGCACCATCAGAGCCGCCCAGCCCCAAGCACCGCTGCTGATGAAGGATTTTATCCTGGACCCCTACCAACTCTATCAAGCGCGCATCGCAGGTGCCGATGCCTGTCTTCTGATTGTGGCCATGCTCGAAAGTTCTGTTTTAAAAGAACTGCATGCCCAGGCCCTGGCGTTGGGCCTGACCCCCCTGGTCGAAGTGCACAATGCCGAGGAACTGACCCAGGCCGCCAGCCTCAAACCGCGTCTACTCGGCGTGAATAACCGCGATCTCAAAACCCTCAAAACCCGCCTGGAAACCTCAAAGGAACTGGCCCCACTGGCTCCAGCGGGGGTTCCCCTGATCTGCGAAAGTGGCCTGGTAACGGGTCAGGATCTCAAACAGGCACAAAGCTGGGGCTATCACGGTTTTTTAATTGGCACCTCGCTGATGCGTACGGGGCAACCTGGGCAGGCCCTGGCCCACTTGCTGAAAGAGGCCCACCATGCTTGAAAAGATCCGCGTTAAAATCTGTGGGCTGACCCGCCTGGAGGACGCCCAAGAGGCCGCTGAACTGGGTGCTTTTGCGCTGGGCTTTGTTTTTTACCCCCCCAGTCCACGGGCTATCGCCCCCGAAGCCGCAGCCAGCATCATCTCGGCCTTGCCCACTGCACCTTGGAAAGTAGGTGTTTTTGTCAATCAAGACTTCGAAACCCTGGCCCGGACAGCTTCAAACACAGGGCTCAGCCATCTGCAATTGCACGGCCATGAATCCCCTGAACTCTGTGAAAAACTTCAGGCCGAAGGCTTTCAAATTATCAAGGCCTTGCGCCCCCGTTCAGAAGCAGATTGGGCTCCCTGGCTGGACTTCCCTTTTCTGCTTTTGCTGGATACCGCCATCCCCGGCGTTTGGGGCGGCAGCGGCCAAACCGGAGATTGGGATCTGGCGGCCCAGATCGCACGACAAAGACCGATTCTCTTAGCCGGAGGGCTCACGCCCGAAAATAGCCTGGCCGCTCAAGCAACCGTTCAACCTTGGGCCCTGGATCTTTCCAGCGGGGTAGAAGCCCGTCCAGGCGAAAAAGATCCCGCCAAACTGCAGGCCCTGTTTCAAACCCTCAACACTTCTGTATTTGCAAGCGAAAGGAATCCTTCACCATGAGCAACCCGCTTCTGCCCGCCTTCGAACCCCTCAAAACCGGAGGTTATTTCGGCCATTTTGGCGGACAATATATCCCAGAAACCCTGATGGCGCCCATTCAGGAACTCGAAAAAGCCTGGAACGAAGCCCGGCAAGACCCAGCCTTTCAAGCCGAATTGGCCGATTTACTGCGCCATTATGTAGGCCGCCCCACCCCTGTTTATGAAGCCCGCAATCTCAGCCAGGCCCTTGGGGGCGCACGGATTTTTCTCAAGCGGGAAGATCTCAACCATACCGGTGCCCACAAGATCAACAATTCCTTGGGCCAGGCCCTGCTCGCCAAACGCATGGGCAAAACCCGTATCATCGCAGAGACAGGCGCGGGCCAGCACGGGGTGGCCAGTGCCACGGTAGCGGCTTTGCTGGGTCTGAACTGCCGTGTGTATATGGGGTCGGTCGATATGGCCCGCCAGGCCTTGAATGTTTACCGCATGCGTTTATTGGGGGCCGAAGTCTTTGCCGTAGACAGCGGAACCGCCACACTGAAGGATGCGATCAATGAGGCCATGCGCGATTGGGTCAGCCATGTCGAAGACACCTTTTATCTGCTCGGATCCGCTCTTGGCCCCCATCCTTATCCAGATATGGTCGCCACCTTTCAATCCGTGATTGGCCGCGAAGCCCGCGCCCAAATCCTTGAGCAGACAGGCAAACTTCCCGATGAAGTGGTGGCCTGCGTAGGCGGCGGCAGCAACGCCATCGGCATTTTCAGAGGATTTTTGCAAGATGCAGAGGTTCAACTGACAGGCATCGAAGCCGGTGGCCGCAGTCTGGAACCCGGTCAACATGCCGCCCGCTTCAGTGGGGGCAGCCCAGGGGTATTACACGGCAGTGAGACCTTCGTGCTCCAGAACCCAGATGGCCAAATTCTGGAGACCCACAGTGTCTCTGCGGGTTTAGACTATCCTGCCGTCGGGCCGGAACACGCAGATTTACAGGAACGGGGAAGAGCCCGCTATTTTTCAGCCAGTGACGCCGAAGCACTCGAAGCCTTTCATCGTCTCGCCCGCAGCGAAGGCATCCTGCCCGCACTCGAAAGTTCACATGCTCTGGCCTATGTGCTTAAACAAGCTCCCACCCTGCGCCCCGATCAAATCCTGCTCGTCAATCTCTCAGGCCGGGGAGACAAGGACGTGCACCAACTCTACCAACAGGAGCAAAACGCATGAAAACCATACACCAAACCCTGATGGCCTGCCGTGCCGAAGGCCGCAGCGCGCTGATCCCCTACCTGACAGCAGGGGTGCCTGATCTGAAAACCAGTGCCCGACTGCTTCACGCCCTGGCCAAAAGTGGTGCCGACCTGATTGAACTGGGCGTGCCTTTTTCAGACCCCGTGGCCGATGGCCCCGTGATTCAAAAAGCCTCCGAAAAAGCCCTGGCCCAAGGCGTCAACCTCAGCCAAATCCTGGATTTGGTTGCCCAAGTGCGAAGCGAGGGGCTTGATACCCCACTGATTCTCTTCAGCTACTACAACCCGATCTACCACCTGGGCCTTGAAAACTTTGTCAAACGCGCCCAAGAAGCGGGGGTCAGTGGCACCCTGATCGTCGATTTGCTGCCCGAAACCGCAGGACGCTATTTACACGCTCTGGAAGGAAGCGCTCTGGAAACCGTTTTTCTGGCTGCCCCCACCACAGCCCCGGAACGGCTGGCAGCCATTGACCAGGCCTCAAGTGCCTGCATTTATTATGTTTCCCGTACCGGAGTTACCGGTACCCGCGAACAGGTTCATACGGATTTACCCGCCACCCTGGCAACCCTCAAAAACCAGGTCAAAAACCCGATCATCGTGGGCTTTGGAATTTCCAAGCCCGAACACGTGGCCACGCTCAAGGGCGCGGCCGAAGGAATTGTCGTCGGCAGTGCCCTGATGGCCGCCCTGGATACGGCAAAAGGCCCGGATCAGGCCGTAGAAATAGCCTCTGCATTGATCCGCTCACTCAAACACCCCCTGGAGGAAAATTAAATGTTGGTCATGATGCGTAAAAACCACAGCCCCGAAGAACTGAATGGACTGCTGAAAAAAATTGAAAAGCTGGGCTATACCGCCCATGTACTTCCTGGCGAACACAGCCTGGCAGTCGGCATTACCGGCAATCACAGCAGTGTGGATCGCGAAATTCTCAATCAAATGCCCGGAGTACGTGAAGTGATCCCTGTTTCCAGCCCCTATAAACTGGCAGGACGCAGTTTTCACCCCGAAGACAGTATCTTTGAGATTGGCCCTGCCCGCTTTGGCAGTTCTGAATGCGTGATCATGGCGGGCCCCTGCGCCGTTGAAAGTGAAGAACAGACCGTGCGTTTGGCCCATGCGGTGAAAGCAGGCGGTGCTCAAATTTTACGGGGAGGGGCCTATAAACCCCGCACCTCACCCTACGCCTTTCAGGGTTTGGGCATTGATGGGCTCAAAATCTTAGCCACCGCCCGAGCAGAAACAGGATTGCCTGTGATCAGCGAAGCTTTGGATTTGCCCAGCCTGGAAGCCGTTTATGAATACGCCGACATTATTCAGATTGGCACCCGCAATATGCAGAATTTTTCCCTGCTCAAGGCTGCCAGTCAGCTCGACAAACCGGTACTGCTCAAGCGTGGACTTTCTGCCACGATCGATGAATGGCTCATGGCCGCAGAATATCTCCTGGCCGGAGGCAATGAACGCGTGATTCTCTGCGAGCGGGGTCTGCGTCACTATGATCCCCATACCCGCAATTTACTCGATTTGGGTGCCGTTCTGGCCGTGCGCAAACTCAGTCATTTGCCGATTGTGGTTGATCCCAGCCACTCATTGGGCCACAAAAGCATGGTGGTTCCTGCCTCGCGTGCAGCAGTCGCAATCGGGGCGCATGGTTTGCTGGTCGATGTGCATGATCGGCCCCAAGAAGCCCTCTGTGATGGCCCACAGGCCATTTCTCCCGAGATGTTCAGCGCCATGGTCAAAACCTTGCGTCAGATTGAGGCGGTTTTACAGACACCTGAAGGGTAAACCTCAAAAGCGTGCTCTCACTATTTGAGAGAGCACGCTTTCATTGCATTTTTTTGCATTTCATAGCCTAAAATAAGTATAATAAAAATAAAAAGAGAGCTTTCAAGCATGTCTGTCATTCAATCCGTTCAGCCCATTCAACCCCCAAGCCAAATCTCTCCTTCAACGCCCAAACCAGTTAGCAGCGAAAGTACACAAACGCCCCCCTCTTCTGGCTTGGAGCAGGATCATATCAACGTGAAAGTCAAGACGGGCCTTCTTCCCAGTACCAAAGGGTTTTTGGCGGGTGCCGCTCCCTCGGCAGTAATTGGCGCAGGTGTAGGAGCAGCCTTGGGACTGCTCTTTGGACAAGTCAAAATGGGTGCCGCTCTGGGGGGGATCTCGGGTTCCTTGGCGGGTGGTGTGGCAGGAGCCATTTCTGCCAATATGAGTCCTGAAGAGCTTAAAAATGGCGGGCAAAAGAAAATCTTCAATGCAGGACTGGGAACAGGCGCGGTTTCATCCTTTGTTTTGGGCATGACCGTATCCCTCTTTACAACCCCTGTGGGTATCGCAGCTGGTCAGGCTGTCGCAGAACCCCTTCCTTTAAAATAAATCTCCGCAGATCATTTTCAAAAGAGCGGTCTAAAAAAGACTGCTCTTTATTTATTTGAAATACTCCCCCAAAACAAAATATGGCAAGCCCTCAAGCCCCTTATCACCCCCTTTTTTTCCTCAAGCAATACCCTGTACAATATCTTGGCAGCCTGCTAGAATCATTTTCAGTATGTGCAATGATTTTTATTCCCTGATCCGAAAACTGGGCCTCTTGCTGTGCATGTTGGCTTACGTGATCATTCCCCATCAGGGGGATTTTCTCGATAGTATCAGTTTGAGCACATCACTCCCCAACCAATCCGCTTTGGTTGAGGCCCAGCAGCAAAGCTTAACCCCTTTTCAAGCGGTTTTAAGAGGGCTGAAAATCACCCCCGAATCAGGCGGACATGCCCATACCCTGGCCAATCAAGGCATCAGTCATCCTGAAAGTTTTGTAACGGCCCAAACTCCTGAATTTAAAACCATTCAAGTGATCACCCAAGAGGTCAATACCGCTGTTCGGATCTCGTTCCCCCAAGCACCTCTGCCTGTCTATCAGGAATCACATCCCCTTCCCCCCCCTCTTTCTGCACACATCGCCTCGACTGTTCTGTTGATTTGAAGCGTTCGCCGGCTCACCCGGTTTTGAGACGCTTTAAAATTTACAGAATGGAAAACCTATGAAAGATCAATTTCGAAAAACACTACTGCTGGCCTGCTCTCTTCTCGTGCTGAGCGCCTGTCCCCAGGAGAAGCCAAAAGCTGAAGAGCAGACCGCCCCCCCCCAAAAAACACAGGGACAAGAACTCAAACTTTCGGCCCAGGCCATAGCCAACGCCAAACTGGAACTGCTTCAGGCCGGGCCCAAAACCCTGCGCCAGATTCGCGATTTTCCTGGCAAAATCGCCCTGGATGAACACCGGGTTCAGGCCATTTCTTCACGGGTCAGCGGGGTTGCTGAACTAACCGATAAACATATTGGCCAACGGATTCGCCAAGGCGATCTGCTGGCCGTGATCGAAAGCAGAGAACTGGCTGATTTGCGTTTGGATTATCTCAACCAGCAAAAGCAGACCGAGCAAGCCAAAAAACTTCTTCAGCGTGAAGAAAATCTGGGCAAACGCATTCAACAATTGATTCAGGCCCTGCGCAAAGGGGGCCAACCCGAAAGTATTCACCAGGCCGTACTGGGCTTGCAGATTGGCAGCAGCAAAAGCCAGTTATTGACCCATTATTCACGCCTGCGTCTGGCCCAAACCAGTTTTGAGCGCGAAAATAAATTGGCCCAAGACCAGCTCTCCACCTCGCAGGAATTGCAACAGGCCCGCCAGGAACTCGAAGCCGCCAAAGCCCAGTATATTGGTGCCTTGGAAGATCTCACCTGGCAACGTGAAAACACCCTGCTGGAGCATCGCCAAACCCTGCGTCTGGCCCAGTCAGCCCTGGAGTCAGCTCAAGCCAAACTGCAAACCTTTGGGCCGGGTGGCCTGACCCACCTCAGCCCCAACCAAATGACCCGCTATGAAATCCGCTCTCCCCTGAGTGGCGTGGTGGTTGAAAAAAATGTCACGGAAGGTCAGGGTGTCATGCCCGATGCTCCCCTTTACAAGGTGGCTGATCTTTCTGAAGTCTGGGCCGAAATTCAAATCTATGAAAGTGAATTGGATCATATCCGCCTTGGCCAGCAGGTCATGGTACGTGCCGATGGCCTCAAGCAAAGTGCGCCGGGTCAAATCACCCATGTTAAACCCCTGGTGGATGAAGTCTCACGCTCCGCAGAAGCCCATGCCCATATTGCCAACCCAGGTCTGATCTGGCGACCGGGAATGTATGTCACGATTCAGGTCACTGAAGGCACCTGGCAAGTTCCCCTGGCTGTCAAACGCCAGGCCCTTCAACAGCTGGAAGGCAAAACCGTGATTTTTATCAAGCAGGGCGAACGTTTTCTACCCCGTGAAATAAAAACCGGAAGAGAAGACGGTCAATCGATAGAAATTCTGGCAGGTCTCAAAGCTGGGGATATCTATGTGGGTAAAAACAGCTTTGTCTTAAAATCCGCCTTGCTCACCGCGCAGGAGGAATAAGCCATGTTGACACGTTTGATACGCTTTTCAATTGAACAGCGCTGGCTGGTCATGATCTTTACCCTGGCTGTGCTGATTCTGGGTATTTTCAGTTTTCAACACTTGCCCATCGATGCCGTACCCGATATTACCAATGTACAGGTTCAGATCAATACTTCTGCCCCTGGCTATTCCCCCTTGGAGTCTGAACAGAGAATTACCTTTCCGATCGAAACCTTGATGGCAGGCATTCCCCATCTCAAACAGACCCGCTCCCTGTCTAAATATGGCCTGTCTCAGGTCACGGTTGTCTTTGAAGATGGCACAGATATTTACTTTGCGCGCCAACAGGTCGGAGAAAAGCTGCAAACAGCAGCCAACCGTCTACCTCCAGGCATTTCGCCTGAAATGGGGCCAATCTCCACCGGCTTGGGCGAAATCTTTATGTGGACGGTAGAAGCCGAACCCAATGCCCGCAAAGAAGATGGCAGCGCCTATACGCCCATGGATCTGCGCACGCTGCAGGACTGGCTGATTCGCCCCCAATTGCGCAGTGTCAAAGGGGTCACCGATGTCAATTCCATGGGGGGCTTCCAGAAACAGTTTCACGTCACCCCTTTTCCTGAAAAACTGCTGGCCAATGGACTCTCTCTGCATGACCTTGTCATGGCCCTGGAACGCAACAATGCCAATGTCGGCGCCGGTTATATCGAACGCAATGGTGAACAATATCTGATTCGCGTACCGGGCCAGGCCCAAACCGAAACGGATATCGGCAATATTATTGTCGATTACCATGCGGGGTTCCCAATTCGTATCCGGCAATTGGCAGATGTCAGCCTGGGCAAGGAATTGCGAACAGGGGCAGCCACCCGAGGAGGCCACGAAACCGTTTTGGGAACAGCCGTCATGCTGCTGGGATCCAATAGCCGTGAAGTCGCAGAAGCTGTCGGCCAAAAACTCGAAGAGGTCAATAAAAGCCTCCCCGCTGGTGTACATGCGACCGCCGTCTATGACCGCACCGAACTGGTCGACAAAGCCATTCATACCGTTGAGAAAAATCTCAGCGAAGGGGCCTTACTGGTAGTTGTGATCCTCTTTCTCTTTCTCGGCAATATTCGGGCGGCGCTGATCACCGCCATGATTATTCCGGTAGCAATGTGCTTTACCCTCAGTGGCATGGTGGCAGGCAAACTCTCCGCCAATCTGATGAGCCTGGGCGCGCTGGATTTCGGGATTATTGTAGATGGCGCAGTGGTGATTGTCGAAAACAGCATTCGCCGCCTCGCGATTTTTCAACACGCCCAAAATCGCGCACCCGAAGCCGCCGAGCGCCGCGAAGTGGTCTTTGAGGCCTCACGAGAGGCCAGCAAAGAAATTCTTTTTGGCCAATTGATCATCATGATCGTCTACCTGCCAATTCTGACCCTCACGGGTGTAGAAGGCAAAATGTTTATCCCCATGGCCCTGACCGTAGTCATGGCCCTGCTGGGCGCGATGGTTCTCAGTTTTACCTTTGTACCAGCTGCTGTCGCTCTCTTCGTCAGTGGCAAGGTTTCTGAAAAAGAAAATTTCCTCTTGCAGGTGATTAAACGGGGCTATGTGCCCAGCTTAAAACTGGCCCTCAGACACAGGGGATTGGTGGTCAGTGCCACCCTGCTTCTGCTGGGTTTTTGCACCTGGCTGGCAATCGGCCTGGGCAAAGAGTTTGTTCCCAGCCTGAATGAAGGAGATGTGGTCGTACAACCGGTACGCATTCCAGGCACCAGCCTGAGTCAATCGGTCGAAATGCAACACAGCCTCGATGCAGCCCTTGAAAAATTGCCCGAAGTCAAACTGGTCTTTTCACGCATTGGGACGGCTGAAATAGCCTCAGACCCCATGTCCCCCAATGAGGTCGATACCTTTGTCATGCTCAAGGAAAAGAACCAATGGCCCAATCCCAACCTCAGCAAAGAGGACGTGATCGCCAAAATGGAGGCCGTGCTCAAAGAGCAACCAGGCAGTATCTATGAGTTTACCCAACCGATTGAAATGCGTTTCAACGAACTGATTGCCGGGGTGCGTGCCGATGTGGCTGTTAAAGTCTTTGGCGATGACCGCGAAATTCTACTCAGCCAGGGTGAACAAATCGCGAAAATCATCGAAAAAGTACCCGGTGCAGCAGACGTCAAACTTGAGCAGATTGATGGCCTGCCCATGATGACCGTGGCCCTCAAACGCAATCAGCTCAGCCGCTACGGCTTGAACGTCGCCGATGTGCAGGAGCTGATCGAAATCGCGATTGGCGGCAAAGCAGTGGGTGAAATCTTTGAAGGAGACCGGCGCTTCAGCTTGGTGGTACGCTTGCCAGAAAACCTGCGCAACGATTTAGATCGCATCAGACGCCTGCCCGTGCCGATTCATGCCAGCAGTCAGACCCACCCCAGTTTTATTCCCCTTTCAGCCGTGGCTGAATTTAAATTGGCCCCCGGCCCCAACCAGATCAGCCGCGAACAGGGCAAACGCCGAATTGTGATCACCGCCAATGTACGGGGACGCGATATGGGCTCTTTTGTGGAAGAAGCCGAAAGCCAAATTCAAGCCAAGGTCAAGCTGCCCAGCGGCTATTGGATGGCTTGGGGAGGGCAATTCCAACAGATGATCTCTGCCGCCCAACGCCTGCAATTGGTCGTGCCGATCGCTCTCTTCCTGATTCTGGGGCTGCTGTTTATGAGTTTTGGCAACCTCAAAGATGCATTGCTGGTATTCAGTGGGGTACCGCTGGCCCTGACGGGTGGTGTGCTCGCGCTTTGGATCCGCCAGATTCCGCTCTCAATTTCTGCGGGGGTGGGTTTTATTGCGCTCTCTGGGGTCGCGGTTCTAAATGGGCTGGTCTTGGTTTCGTTTATCAAGCACCTACAAGCCGATGGCAAAGATCTGCACACGGCAGTGACCGAAGGCGCTTTGGTGCGCCTGCGCCCCGTGCTCATGACAGCCCTGGTCGCCTCTTTGGGTTTCGTACCCATGGCCCTGGCCCATGGAACCGGTGCAGAGGTACAAAAACCCTTGGCCACAGTCGTCATCGGGGGAATTCTCTCCTCGACCCTGCTGACTTTGGTGGTTTTGCCAGTGCTCTATCTGATCTTCAATCGCCCGCAACGCAAGGAGGCCCAATCATGAAACGTCTTATTTTGGCACTCAGCCTCAATCTGGCCTTGTTCTCACTCCCTCTGGCCCAGGTCAGGGCCCAATCCCCCCTGACCCTTCAAGAAATTTTAAACGAGGTTCACAGGAGTCACCCCGATCTGCTGGCCTGCAAGCAGGAAATCAGGCAGTTTGAAAGCCAGATTGCCGAAGCCGGTTTGCTGGAAAACCCGAGAATTGAAGCCATGGGAGAAGATTTTCTCGGCAGTGCATCGGTCTCTGATCAGGATTATATGCAGTTTACTTTTTCAGCCAGTCAAAATATTCCTTTGAGTGGGCGTCTGAATGCACAGCAAGCGGTGTTCAAACTGGCACAGGAAGTTCAAAAAAACCAATGCATGCTCCGTCAAAGACAGCTCGATCAGGAGGTCAGTAAACACTACCTTGAGGTTTTGCTCTGGCAAGAGAACCTGTCTCAACTTAAAGAAATGCAGGTTTTGGCAGAAAAACTACTGGGTCAGACCGAAAAACTGATTGCACGGGGGCGTTTGAATATTCTCGAGCGCACCTTGCCCAGTGCAGAAGCTGAACGTTTGGGGCTGGAAATTGCGCAAAGCGAACTGCAATTAAAATTAAGCCGTCAAACACTCTTCAGTTATGGCACCGCCACCTCAGAGACACGGGTTGGAGAACTGGCCAGTCTGATTCCGCTGGTGCCTCCCACCGAAAAACCCGAACAGATTCAAGCCAGACACCCTCTCTACCTGGTGCAGCAACTGCGACTGGATCAGGCAAAACTGGAAGTAGAGCTGCAAAAATCGCGCAGCTTCCCCGATCTCAATTTGGGCAGTGCCCTGCGTTGGCACCCTCAAAGCCAGGATCTGGGCATCAATCTGGTCTTAGCAGCGCCCCTCCAGCTCTTTAACCAGAATCAACATGGCATTGCCCTTGCGCAAAGCCAGTTGGAACAAAGCCGCCTGGAGCTTGAGCGTTTGCGTCAAAACCAACTACGCGAATTGCACCAGCTCATGGCCCGACTGAAACAAGCACACCAACGGGCAAGTGCTTATCAGAAGAGTCTCTTGCCCTTGACACGGGATCACCTTGAAAAATTGCGTGTGGGCCTGGATGCAGGCAAGTTCAATGTGATGCATGTTTTACAGGCCCAGCAGCAGCTCTTAAAATTGGAGCAGGAAGCCCTGAACGCGCGTCAAGAAGTAGCCCGACTGGAACTTGAATTCAAACTCTGGTTATCCTCCTAAAAAACAGGCAGAGACCTGCGTGAATCCGCGCAGGTCTCTGCTAAGGTTTACACAAGGTTTGCACAATTTGTGGAAATTCACCTAATAATACATGAACCTGATCCAATTCAAAGGCTTGAAGCCGGGCCTCCAACTGAGATGAAAAATGCTGTAAGGTCGGGCAGGAATAGGCGTTTGAAAGCTCTTTCAAACGCTGATTAAACTCATCCAACTCATTTAAGATCAGTGAGTTCTTGACCTTTAGCCAAAACGGCATCAATTCAGATTGCAAAATCTGAGTCAATGAAAGCCTATCGATTGCCGACAATTCCAAGGAACGCTCTTCAGCGGGCATGGAAACTGCCAAAGTTTGGTAGGGCAGATACTTTTTCATATTTTGAATTAAATATTTAAATTCAATTGGTTTGCGCAGATAATCTTGAAAGCCAGCTTCTAAAAGTGTCTGTTCTTCTTCACGCAGGCCAGAAGCTGTTAAAGCTACCACAGGAATCACTTGGGTCAGCGGATTTGCTTTCAAAATCCGCATGGCTTCAATCCCGTCCATCACGGGCATTTTAATGTCCATCAGAATCAAATCCGGCAGGTATTTTCGGGCCAAATCACAGGCCTCCTGACCATTCTTGGCAAAACTCAGTTCAAAGGGAAAATCTAAAAGCTGACTTTCCAATAAAAGCAGATTGCTTTCAAGATCGTCCACCAATAAAAGACGGGCCGGTTGAAATTGGATATTTTGCCAATTCTCGGCGGTCGTTTCAGGAGCGAGAACCGTTTCAACCCTTGGAAAAACCAGGGTAAAAACAGAGCCCTTCTGCTCTTCACTTTTCAAATGGATTTCTCCCCCCATCAACTGCACCAACTGCCGACTGATGGCCAGACCCAAACCTGTGCCCACAATATCTTTGAGATAGGATTGATGAATTTGTTCAAAGGCATGAAAAATCCGTTTTTGATTGGCTTCTGAAATCCCAATTCCCGTATCACTGACGGCAATCTGAAGTCGCCCCCAATCAGCTGATTCTGGCTGATAAAAAACAGAAACCGCCACTTCTCCATGGGTGGTAAACTTCAAGGCATTGCCCAATAAATTGGTCAAAATCTGTTTGAGGCGCAGAGGATCCAAGGCCAAAGCAGCAGGCAATTCCGGCGCAACAGAGAAACTCAATCTCAAGCCCTTATTTTCAAAAGACAGCCCCATCGAAAGGAGCAAATCCTGAAAGACTTGCTTGAGATTCACAGGCTGTAATTCAACAGTCATCTTGCCTGCTTCAATTTTAGACAGGTCAAGAATATCGTTGATCAAACCCAGTAAATTTTGACCACTGCTGTAAATCGCCTGCAGATATTTTTGCCAGCGGGGCTCCTGAATCTGCTGCTGCAGTAATTGGCTGAACCCCAAAATGGCATTCATGGGCGTGCGAATCTCATGCGACATATTGGCAAGGAAAAGACTCTTGGCCTGATTTGCCGCTTTTAGCTCTTGGGTACGCTTCTCAACCAGTAGCTCAAGCTCAGCATTCAGATCATAGAGGGCTTGAGAACTTTCCCAACAGGGATTGGGATCTTCAATCATCCAAAGCTTGCCCTCTGCTTGCCCCATCGCATTCAAAACCAAGCTGCGGGTGATTTGTGCTTTGGTTTGCGTTTCGGAGAAACGCTTCAACTCCCATTGAGGAAGCAAAACCGTTGCATGCGTCTGCTCTTGGGCCAAGGCCATCAGCTGAATTTCTAATTCTGAAGGCTGCCAGGCAATGGGTTCAAAAAGTCGCTCGATCGGTTGGTACAAATAAGCGTCCAATTCCGCACCCCATTGAGCTTCAAAGGCCTGATTCCAAAATAGAATTTTGTTTTCCAATGAAGAATAAACAGCTGGCACAGGCAAGGCATTCAAAATACGCTGCTGACAACCCGCTTCTTGCGTAAGATTCAGTGGAGAACTCGCCTCATTCTGAGACATTTTCTCATCCACGGCATGTATATCCTCTATGCTTAGAGCAAGACTCAATGCATTCATTGTCCGGATTTCTCGCTGGAATTAGATTAACAAAAAAAATAAAGTCTTTACCATCCCCCAATGGGGGATTGACAAATAAAAAAAAATATGAAGCCCTTACTGTGCCTCAAAAATAACGTCAAATAAATTTATTTAATTTTTAAAAAGAATGGGAAATTGTGCAAGAACTGCTTGTGCCCCCACCAAATCAAAACGCTCCAAAGCCTGATCAAAACGTATCCGATAGGCGTTTAAATTCGGATCAGGATACTGCTCTGCAAGCTGATTTAAAAGCACAGCAAAGCTCTCTAATTCATCAAGAACCCAAGAGTCCTTCACTTTTTCCCAGGCAGGCAGAAGGCGTTGGTTCAAAGCCTTTTGAAACGCAAGCCTTTCTTCCGCAGTGCGCTCAAGTGGGTTAGAGGCAGACACAAAGGGCTGAGGCAGTGATTCTATTTGCTTCTGAGGCAAAAATCTTTCAAGACAGCGGCTCAATTTTTCAAATTCTACGGGTTTGCGCAAATAATCTTGAAAGCCATGCTCTAAGAGATCACTTTCTTCTTCCTGAAGGCTAAAAGCCGTTAAAGCAATCACGGGAATATGCTGAATCAAAGGATCTTGCTTCAGTTCAAGAAAAGCAGCCACCCCATCCATCACGGGCATTTTAATATCCATCAAAATCAAATCTGGCAAGGTTTTCCGTGCTTTTTCAAGAGCCTCCAGGCCATTTTCAGCCATGACCAGCTCAAAGGGATAGCTCTCCAGAAAGCTGCCCAGTAAAAGGCGATTGGTTTCAACATCATCGGCAATTAAAAGTCTGGCAGGTAAAAATTGAAGGGGTACTCCCTTGGCCTCCGTCACCTCAGGCAGAGCGCTTCCCTCTGTCTTTTCCAGGCCAGGTAGAAAAAGTGTGAAAATTGAGCCTTGATTCACTCGGCTGCTGAGGCTCAGACTCCCGCCCATTTTTTCAGCCAAATTGCGAGAAATCGCCAATCCCAGGCCTGTGCCTGCAGTGGCCTGACGATAGCTGTCTTTTTCCTGCTCAAAGGCCGAAAAAAGTCGTGCCTGGGCCTCTTCTGGAATACCTAACCCAGTATCGGCTACTTTCAGAGACAAAGTTCCCTGCTGGGCATCCTGTTCCTGCCAGGCTATCTCCAAAAGCACCTTGCCCCGTTGTGTAAATTTCAGCGCATTGCTGAGCAAATTTAAAGCAATCTGGCGCAGACGCAAGCCGTCTAAGTGTATGAAAGCAGGCAACTCCGATGCAATCCGCACTTCAAAATTTAAACCTTTCAGCTGAAATGAGCTCTCCAGTAAATTTTTCAATTCAGATACCAGGACTCTGATATCTGTAGGTTCAGCATGTAATTCAAGTTTGCCTGCTTCAATCTTGGAAAGGTCAAGAATATCATTGATCAAATGCAGAAGCGCTTCACCACTGCTGTTAATCGCCTCTAAATATTTTTGCCAGCGGGGCTCGTGAAGCTGCTCTTTGAGCAAACGGCTGAAGCCCAGAATCGCATTCATCGGTGTACGAATTTCATGGGACATATTCGACAAGAACATACTTTTGGAGCGCGAAGCTTTTTCAGCAGCCTCTTTGGCCTGGCGTAAATGTTCTTCAATTTGTTTTTGACGGGTAATATTCCGCAAAATGCCTTCCACCCCGGCAATATTGCCCTGAAGGTCCAGGGCTGGAGCTTCGGTGATCTCAAGCATAAAGGTTTCTGCCCCCTGTCGAAACCCTACTTCAAAAGGAGGCGGACTTTCACCTGCCAAAGCCCGAAGGAACACTTCTTTCCCTCTTTCCAGACTCTCCGTATCCCAGGCAACCAATTCTGTCCAGGGCTTTTCAAAGATCTGCTCAGCCGGAACCCCCACCAAGGTATCAATACTGGGGCTGATATAGCGCACCAATCCCTGGGGATCAATAGAAAAGAAGGCATAATCCTGCTGAATACCCTCTACCAGACGCTGAAAACGCTGGGCACTACTTTTAAACCGGGTTTCAGCCTTCTGACGGGCCAAAATCTCACGGCGCAAACGCCAATTCCAAATCAAAACAGCCAGAATCAAAAGCAAAGCCGCCCCCACCACCTGGCTGATCAGCCTGTAATCGGGTTTGAATTTTTTGGGAAAAAGCAGCCATTTTTGTGCGATTGTCTGTTTTTCTTCTTCCTGAATACTGGCCAAGGCTTTGTTGAGAAGGTGCTGCAAAACAGGCAAGTCTTTACGCACCCCCAACCCTCGCCCTGGTATCACATAATTCACAGGGGCGACAAATTCGAGGTTGTTCAACTGATGGGCATTGATCAAATAGGCTGCCACCGGCAGAATCTCAACAACGGCCTCAATTTGTCCTGAAGCCAAGGCCTTCAGACCCTCAAGGCTAGAAGCAAAAAAATGGGGCTGAATTTTGGGATAGCGACGAATCAAATCTTCGGTACTGCGTCGACCCTTGATCAAGCCCACGGATTTTCCCGCAAAGTTTTCAAGCCCTACAATCAAGTCCTGACGGGATCGCGTCACCAAAACCAAATCATAGTGAATAAAAGCACTTGTACGTAAAAGTTGCCCAGAATAATCCTGAGAATCATGTATCAAGCCCACAAGATCAACTTGATGGGCTTGAATTTTTTCTAAAGCGGCTTCCCAACTGGAGCTGGAAACCATCTCAAATGAGATCCCCAAGCGCGTTTCAATCAGTTTCAAATAATCCTGCGTCATGCCAGCATAATGGCCCTCTGAATCCTCAAAATCAAAGGGCGGAAAATCAGGGTGATAACTAACCCGCAAACGGGAATGACTGCTTAACCATTTTTTTTCAGCAGGGGTCAGACTTAAAGAATGCGTTCTTTCATGTAGATGGGGTGAAATCCACTTTGCATCAAGATAACTTAAATCTTCATGCTTCAACTCCTGACGGGCTTTTTCAAGAATCGGCATCAAAACTTGCCAATCCTTGCGCACGCCAATATGCAGATGCTGATTGCGCAAAGCAGAAAATTTTGCTTCGGCACGAAGATCCAAATTCGTCAGGGCAAGCGAATGAATCAGGGCATCGGCCAAGAGCATGTCTGTTACGGTTGCATCGACTTGCCCCGTTGCAACCGCATTGAAAATATCGCGAAAATTATTGAAATAGCTGAATTCTGCACCCGGAACCAATTGCTTGACCGCATTGACCAGAGAGTCCCCCTGAAGCAAAGCCACTTTTTTTCCAGCCAAATCTTCTATCCGCTGAATTTTTGCCCGGTTTTCACGTCGGGTCACAAGCGCTGTCAAAACCTCGCGGTAGGGAGCCGTAAAGTTTAAAAAGCTTTCCCGCGAAGGGGGAAACCGAAAGATGGCAGGCAAAATATCTATATCTTTGTTCTGGCTCTGCTTGAGTAAATCCGCCCAAGCACCTGAAACAAAATCCAATTCAATACCCAAATTCTGTGTTAAAAGACGCAGATAATCTATCGCATAGCCAGCAGGCTTGCCTTGAAGCTGAAAATCCAAAGGGGGGTAGTCCAGCACATTGCCTACCCGCCAACGGGGGTGCGCAGCCAGCCAGCGCTGCTCATCAGGCGTGAGTGAAGGCATCAGAACAGGAAACGAAGCTGACCTACTCAAATATTTGTCTTTCATCTGATAATAAACTGAATTGGACTCCTGCTTCAGCTGGCGCAGCTTCTTATCCAAGCGGGCCAGCAGATCCGCATTCCGGCCACGGGGAGCAGCAAAGAAAAGTTTGACAGGAAAAAGCAAATGCTGCGTTTCCTGCACATGGTAGCGCGAAAGCATCTGGTCGCCAAACCACTGATTGAGCACCGCAGCAGATACAGTGCCTTGCTCCAAGCGTTTCATGGCCTGCTCCAAGCTGTCCACGCTGACCACAACAAGCTTCACCTCGATTTGTCGCGCCAAAGCCCTCAGTTCAGTTTCCTGTTGAGATCCCTTGAGTACCGCCACCTGCCTCTGATCCAAATCCAGCAGCGTTTGAATCTGACTTCCTGGCGCGACATATAAACGTGACCAGCCCACCAAAACCGTCTCATGGTTAAATTGAAAACGCTGCAAACGTTCTGGGGTCCGTGCCATGTCGGGCATTAAATCAAGCTGACCGGCTTCAAGTTGCTGCAGACACTGCTGCCAGACACAGGGAATATACTCCAAGCGCCAATTTTCTGCTTGAGCCATCGTAGCCAGCAGTTCAGAAAAAAAACCAGACGCCTCTCGATTGAGGTTTTGATAGACTTTGGGGGGATTGTGGTAAATACCCACCCGCAGTACTTTGGGCTGGGCCTCAACTCCTTGGGACCAAAACAGGCCAGACGCCAATACAAGCAAAGCAAAAATATGCCCAAGCTTAAAAGAAAAGGGTTTCAAGCGGCCTGATGCAGCTGCCCAAACCTTTTCAAAAAGCAACATGCCTGGCTACTCCGGAAAACCGCAGCGCAAGACAGGCAGCCCACCCGGTAAAGCATCGCTGGGCACGGCATGGGTCTCAAAGGGATGAAGCGAGGCCAAGCGGAATTCAGCCCCTCCCTGCCCAAAAAAGGTTTCAAGCACAAAATGCCCCTGTGCCTGTTCAGACACAGAGGCTCTTTGCAACATGCCCGAAAGATGTAAAAGCACCCATTCCCCCTGATAAAGATAGACAATCGCATAAGGCCGCCAAAACGAACGGGGTTCAGGGTGTCCAGTGGCATAGCTCATATCGCGGAAAGCCAGATACCAGAGTTGGGGGTTTCGCGGCCCGTCTACAGAACCGTCTTCGCGATAAAACACATCACTGTGAATTTCAAGCGGCTGATAATAATTCCGGCCCTGACGCGGATCATGCTGTAAATGCGCGGTATACCACTGCCCGTCAAAAAGTGCGCAAATCTCCTCTGGAGGCCAGTCGGTTTCGGTTAAACGAAACAATTCATTGAGAAAGGCCAGAGATTTATGCACGCTGCCCCAGGCCAAATTCCACGAGGCCTTGCGACAGCATTCCATCAATAAATCCAAATCAATATCCAGCAGCATAAAGGGATCGACATCCAAAGCCTGGGCAAGCGCCAAGAGACGTTTGGCACCCTTGGGCAGACTTAAATCCTCCTGAGAGGCCCAGCGCAAAATGGTTTTGCGATGGGGGAGATCTGCCAATTCCAGGCTGCGACCAAAGGCCGCAAGATTGCCCTGAAACTCGCGCTGAATAAAGTTCTGAATCAAATCTTTACGCAGCTGAATCCGGTTTTCAAGCATTTCGCGCAGTGCATCAGGCTGCTCACTGGCCAGAGAAGACATGGGCAATCCCCTGTTTCATTGTGAATTTTCAGAGTGCATCCAAAAGCTGATGCCTGCAGATAGCATAAAGGCAAAAGCAGAATGCTTCAAGAGCAAAAGGAGATCCCCCCATGAAAAACAGAGTCTACAGCCTGGTCTTTCTCTCTGCCCTGATCCTGACCGCCGTTCTGGCCTTGAAAATGCCTGCTCTGGAAGCCTTTTCACAAACCAGACTGCTGGCCAACCTGCCCCAACCCAACCTGAATCAACTCTTCAAGTTGCCCCAATAATGCGAAAATTCACCGCTTTCATGTTCTGGGCGCGCGAGCTCTTTGAACTGCTGAAATTTATCGTTCTGATTCCCTTCAGTTGGTTCTGGCAGGCACCGCAAGTAAAAAAAAGCTTCTCAAACCGGGCACAGATCGTCTTGGTACCCGGATTTTTAGGACGCGGCCTAGAGTTTCTGCCCCTAAAACGCAAACTTGAAAAAGCCGGATTTGAAGTTTTTATTGCACAGTTGGGCTTTCAAGCAAGTCAAATTCAAACCAAAGGGCAAAGACTTGCCGAATTTCTGGAGGCTGAGCAGATTGAAAACGCCACCCTGCTCGGCTATTCTTTGGGTGGCTGGATCAGTTTGCAATTGCCTGAAAAAGCACGCTGGCGCGTCAAAACGCTGATCACCCTGGGAGTCGCTTTTCGAGGTACTCCCATGGCGATTCTTTTGAGCCCTTTAAAAGCAGCCCGTCAACTCATACCCGGCTCCAGCTTTCTCAAACAGGCCCATTCCCCTTGGCTTCATTTTCCCAACCATTTCAATTTTTACGCCCAAAGAGATGAAATTACAGCCTCTCAGCGCACCTCTCAGCTGAAAGGTATCCAAGAACACGTATTGCCTGTACAAGGCCATCTCAACCTGATTTGCCACCCACTGGCCCAAAAGGAACTGGTCGCTCAGCTCATACAAACAGAAACAGCTCTGAACAGGGGAGGTAACTGTTCAGAGCTGAAATCAAGCAGAGACAAAATCCTTGCCAGAAGCTAAAGTCTAAATCACGCCCCGGCGGGCCTGATCCCGTTCAATTGAATCAAACAAAGCCTGAAAATTGCCTTCGCCAAAGCCCTTTTCGCCTTCACGCTGAATCATTTCAATAAAAATGGGGCCAAACAGGTTCTGGGTAAAAATTTGCAAAAGATAGGTATTTTCAGCTTGAGAATCCACCAGAATCTGCAATTGCTTGATCTTTTCTTTATCTTCTTTTACAAAGGGGACCCGTTCAAAGATCGTGGCATAGTAATCGTCGCCAATATCCAGGGTTGAAATTTTCTGCGGATCAAGTGCTTCACAAGAGGCCACCAGATCTTTGCAGAGAAAAGCCAAATGCTGAACCCCCGGCCCCTTATAGATCTGCAGATATTCATCAATCTGGTTGTTGTTATTGTCTTTGCCTTCATTGATGGGAATGCAGAAAGTGCCACAGGGGCTTTGCAAAGCATAGGAAACCAAGCCGGTCTTGGCGCCCCGGATATCAAAATAGCGCACCTCGGTAAAGCCAAAGATCTCTTTGTAAAAATTGGCCCAATACTCCATTGTGCCCTTAAAAACATTATTGGTCAGGTGGTCAATCGCCAAGAACCCCTTATCAGCTACCATTTGAGGGTTTTCCAGGTCTTCAAAATCCGACGCCCAGATCGTGTTCTCCCCCTCGTAGCGGTCAATAAAATAGATCAAACTGTCGCCTATCCCATAGATCGCAGGATAGGGCAGGTCCTTGTGACTGTCTTCAGCAGGTTTCGCTCCCCGCTCCAAGGCTGTCTGATAGGCAAAGGCTGCATCCTTAACCCGCCACCCCATCGAGGCAATCGCCGGGCCATGCGCTTTGACAAATTCAGCCGTAAATCCAGCTTTTTCATCGTTGAGCAGAAAATGGATCCCATTCTGACGGTAATAGACAATCTGCTTGCCCTTGAACCGTTTCAGCTTTGAAAAACCAAATTCAATAAAAACATCGTGCATCATGCTCTCTTCAGGGGCTGCGAATTCTGTAAATTCAATGCCTGTCAAGCCAAGCGGATTCATCTTCTCATTCATTTGTTTACTCCTCTGTGGTGCTAGGTTCCAGCCAGCTCTGGTTATAGTCTTCTTCCCTGCACTGGCGGAAATGTTCGGTCATTTCAAGGGGGGCAAAGGTGTCCACCATGACCGCGTATTCGTAGGTTTCTTTCTGACCGATCGAGGCTTCGGTCTTGCCGGGCTGTGGCCCATGGGGCAGGCCCTTGCGGTGAAAGGTCAGCGAACCGGGTTCGATTCCAGTCCTGCTCATAAAATTGCCCTCTACGTAATACAGCACCTCATCACTGTCCACATTGGAATGGTAATAGGGGGCCGGAATGGACTGGGGATGAAAATCATAGAGCCGGGGTACAAAATTGCAAATCACCAATTGCGGGGTGCTCAGCAGCAAATGCACCGAGGGGGGCAGGTGAATCTTGCCCACCAAAGGCGCAAACTCCTGAATATTGATTGTCCAGGGATAAACCGCACCATCCCAGCCCACCAGGTCGAAGGGGTGCCACTCTAAAAAGCTGCGCTGATAATGCTCGCCATATTTGACCACCACCGGAAAAGCACCCTTTTCAACAATCGGTTCAGTAAACGCGGGCCTTTGAATATCCCGTTCGCAATAGGGCGCGGTTTCGAGCAATTGGCCGGCTTCATTGCGGTAATGGCGGGGAACCCCCACCATGCCATAGGTTTCAATCACAAAAAGATGCACAGGGCCCGGCTGCTCAAACTCAAGTTGATAGGTGGTTCCTCGGGGAATCACCACATAATCCCAACGCTTGACCTGCAGCTTGCCATACTCAGAAAAAAGCGTGCCCTGCCCCTCATGCACAAAGATCACCTCATCGGCATAGGCATTGCGATAAAACTCGGTACAGGGTTCAGTCACCTGCGCGGTATACAATGCGCAATCGCGGTTAAACAAGAGTTTCTGGCGGGCCGAATAAAAATTCCCCCCGCCTTTGAGCCGCCAACTGTGCGCCTTATAATTCTGTAAAAGCGGGTCGACCCAGGTTTGCCCATGGTTCAGGCTGAGCTTTTCATCCCTGAGCACCTTGGTAGGCATATGGTGATGGTATTTATTGGAATAAATATTCGAAAAGCCCTGGGTCGAAAAGAGTTCTTCCCGGTAAAGCTCCCCATTGGGCTTGGCAAAGGCAATATGCCGTTTGGGCGGAATTTCTCCGCGTTGAATATAAAATGGCATGCAATCAAACTCCTACCGCATCGGGCTGCATTTCATGGTAAAACTTCAAAAATAAATTTTCAGCCACCTGCAGACGGTATTCCGCCGAGGCACGCACGTCAGAAATCGGGCTGATTTCAGTGCAGGCCAAAACCCCTGCCTGCTGACAGACTTCCTGATTCAAGGGCTTGCCCATTAAAAAAGCCTCGGTTTTGGGCAGGCGCACCACGGTCGCCGCCACGCCCCCATAGGCTATCGCCACCTGTTCAATCTGCCCGGCATTCACTTTCAGACGAAAGGCCGCTGTCAGGGTGGAGATATCCAGATCTTTGCGATTGGAAACCTTGTAAAGACGAATAATATCCTGGGCTGCGGGCACAGGAATCAAGACCTTGGAAATCAACTCATCCTGACGCATATCCAGCTGTTTATAACCTGTGTAAAAGCGGTTAATATTCACACGGCGCGCGCCTTGCAACCCCATCAGTTCCACTTCAGCATCGGCCACCATCAAAAAGGGCAGGGTATCTGCAATCGGGGAGGCATTGGCAATATTCCCCACCAGGGTGCCTTTGTTTTTAATTTGCGGCGAAGCAAAAATTTTGAGCAGGCGCGAAAATTCAGGAATCCGATCGCGTAAAAAATGCTCAAGTTCATTGAGGGTCACCCTGGGCCCGACCTGAATCACGCCCTCTTCTTCGCTCAGGGCATGTGCACCGGGGGTCAGGTTCAGGCTGCAAATCACAGTCGGATTGCTGCGCTCCTTGTTGATCAGCACCCCCATATCGGTCGCTGAAGAAAAAATCCGCGCTTCGCGTTCCTGTTTAAACCGAATCGCTTCTTCAAGCAAAGTGGGCGCATAAAACTGCAGGTGATCGGCCTGAATATTCACGCCAATCTGGCGATGTTGCTTGAGTTCAGCCACCATTTCGGGTGTATCATAACGTTTTTGCAGGGGGGTAAACTGGGTCAAATCCACTTTTTTACCGGCTTCAATAATCGGGGCATAGCCTGTACAGCGGCAGAGATTGCCGGTCAAAGCATTGCGCACCTGTTTTTCATCGAGGTATTGCTGGCCCTTGGGGTTCTGATAAGCCTGGTGATTGACCAAATCGGTCATGGCACAAATAAAACCAGGGGTGCAGAAACCACACTGTGCGCCATAATTTTCGACCATCGCGGTTTGCACCGGGCTGAGGGCATCGTCTTCTTTGAGGCCCTCCACGGTAATCACGTGGGTACAGTCCATCAAATGCACAAAGGTAATACAGGCGTTGATCGTGCTGTAGCGCAGCTCAGACTGATCGGGCAGGGTTTCACCACGCAACACACTGCAAGCCCCACAATCCCCTTCTGCACAGACAATCTTGGTGCCCGTCAAACCCCGCTCATAACGCAAATATTCTGCCAGGGTCATAAAAGCCTGTTCGCCACGAATTTTATGACGCTTGCCATTGAGATAGAGCAGAATATAATCGCGCATACCGGATTCCTCATGTCTGAATTTGGCTTCTATTATAGCATTGCTCACGAGTTCAGCCTTAGGCAATTGACTTTTCAGCAAGCCAGCCTGTGGTACAATGGCCCTCACACAGGCTCTGAAGACCTCGCATTCTCCAGACCCGAATGACCCGCAGGAAACACAGCCAACCATGAAATTCGTGCTTGTGGCCGGAGCCACAGGTTATCTCGGCAAACACGTAGTACATGAACTGAAACGCCAGGGCCACCGTGTGCGCGCACTGGTACGCAACCGTGAAAAGCTCTGGAAACGCGGCCCCTTTTTAGAGCCCGCCGTAGGCCCCGAAGTCGATGAAATCGTGGTGGCCGATCTCACCCGGCCCGAAACCCTGAGAGGCATTTGCCGGGACATTGAATACGTGATTTCGTGTGTCGGTCTGACCCGTGACGCAGGTAAACAAACCTTTGCAGATGTCGATTACCAGGGCAACCACCATCTTTTGCTGGAAGCACAACAAAGCCCTGAATTGAAAAAATTTATCTATGTCTCGCTTTTGACCCAAGCCCTCGATCCCAATCTTGAAGTCATTCAGGCCAAAGAGCGTTTTGTACGTGAGTTACAGGAATCGCCCACCACCTCTTGCATTATTCGCCCCACTGGCTATTTTTCAGACATGACCGAATATCTCAAAATGGCAAAACGGGGCAGAGCCTATGTTTTGGGCCACGGTGAAAGCACCATCAACCCGATTCATGGGGCCGATCTGGCCCAGGTCTGCGTCAAAGCCATGATTGCCAAAGAAAAAGAATGGGCAGTCGGGGGGCCCCAAACCCTGACCCAAAAGCAAATTGCACAACTGGCCTTTGAAGTGCTGGGCAAACCCGCCAAGATCAGCCACCTGCCCCCAGGTCTCGTCGGCTTGGTCACGGGTTTCACACGGCTTTATAGCCGCCAAAAAGCAGATACCTTGGCTTTTATTGCCGAAGCAGCACAAAAAGGAGGGGTGGCCCCCGCCCAAGGCCAGGAACTGCTGCAGGACTATTTCAAAGAATTTATAGCCTCTCCCTTTTTTCGCGAAAGCTAGATCCCAAAATTTCTTTCAGCTCAAATCCTGTGTCTGCGAGAGGTTAAGCCCAGAGCCTTGTCGTGATTAAGAAAAGATTTTAAGAAAAAAAAACTATCCTTAAGAGATATCCTGTTGCGGTCAGAAAAGCTTATGCTATAATTCTTCTTCGAAGGGCCCAGATAGCTCAGTCGGTAGAGCAGTGGACTGAAAATCCGCGTGTCGACGGTTCGATTCCGCCTCTGGGCACTCTTCATGGATCTCAGAAGACCCGCCAATGCACCCCTCTTTTACAGCCAGGGTCTTCTGAACCTCCCCGGGGACGTGGTGAAATGGCAGACACACTATCTTGAGGGGGTAGCGCGCGAAAGCGCATGAGGGTTCAACTCCCTCCGTCCCCACCTTCTTCCTGCCGGAAACTTTAACGAATGACGCGTGTACTTATTACCGGAGCAGCCGGTTTTATTGGTTCCAATTTCGTGGATTATGCGTTGCGCACGCATCCCGATTGGCAGCTGACCAACCTCGATCTTCTCACTTATGCAGGCTTTCCTGCCAATATCGAACCCTTTCAAAACTCAGAACGCTATCGCTTTGTGCAGGGCAATGTCTGCGATCCCCAACAGGTCAATCCCCTGGTCGCCGAACACGATCTGCTGATTCACTTTGCCGCTGAAAGCAATGTCGATCTTTCGATAGTCGCCAGTGGCGAATTTATCCGCACCAATATTGAAGGCACACGGGTTCTGCTCGAAGCCTGCCGCCAAACCCCACCGCAACGCATTCTGGTGGTCAGCACCGACGAAGTCTATGGCAATGCCTGGCAGGATCGCCCCTCGCTCGAAACCGATCCGCTCATGCCCTGCAGCCCCTATGCCGCCAGCAAAGCCGGTCAGGATTTACTGGCTTTTGGCTATTACGAAACCTATGGTCTGCCGATTGTGCGCACGCGCTGTTCCAATAATTATGGCCCCCGCCAGGACCCCACCAAGCTGATTCCCCGTTTTATCCTACAGGCCCTGCACGATCAGCCCCTGCCTGTTTATGGGCATGGTCAGAATACCCGAGATTGGATCCATGTTCAGGATCATTGCCGCGCAATTGATGCCGTTTTACATTCCGCACCCGAATACAATGGCGAGGTTTTTAATATTGGCGCAGACTGTGAAAAAAACGTACTTGAAATCAGCCGCACGGTTCTGAACTGCCTCGGCATTTCACGTGATTTGCTGCAATTCGTGCCCGACCGCCTGGGCCATGTACGCCGCCACGCTGTGAACAGTGAAAAAATTCAGAGCCATTTGGGCTGGCAGCCACAGATAGATTTTGCCACAGGCATTGCCCAGACTGTCAAATGGTATCTTGAAAACCCGCAGTGGTGGCGGGCTGTGGTTCAACAACAGGCCCAACAGGTGCCAGGTTACAGCGAAACCTACGGTTTTGATCGCTGGCTGAGCGAAAACCCCTGAATTTTTTGGCTTCCCCCAGCAACCGGGCTCAGAGCCCCTTTTAAAAGCCGATTTGGTGGGCATGACACAAGGCAATCGCCAGGGCATCGGCGGCATCATCGGGCTTGGGAATTTTTTCAAGGCCCAGCCATTGCGCAACCGCTTCCTGAACTTCACGCTTACTGGCGCGGCCATAACCGGTCAACCCCATTTTGACCTGCAGGGGTGTATACTCGGTTACTTCCAGACCTGCTTGGGCCATGCTCAGTAAAATCACCCCCCGCGCCTGGGCCACAGGCATAACCGTGGTCAGATTGCGAAAGAAAAAAAGCTGTTCAATCGCCACCACATGGGGCTGAAAGCCCTTTACCAATTCCTGTAAATCTTCATAAATGGTGGGCAGGCAAACACTGGCAGGCGATTTGGGCGGGGTTTCGAGGGTGCCAAAGCCCACCACATCAAAGCGGCCGGGCAGGCAGTCGAGCAGGCCATAGCCCACCCGGTGACTGCCCGGATCGATGCCCAAAATACGTGTGGGTTGAGACATAATTTCTGCTTTCAGGGAAAACCGCTCAGCCTGAATCAGGCTGGAGATAAGGCTCTCATCATTGCATACAGAATAATACAAAATGTTTCATTTGTCCAGGAGATGCAGGAGAGAAGGCATCAGTGAAAAGCACAAGCTTCAGCGCGCGCTCTTTTAAGGCTCAGACTGCCTTTATGCAAACAACGAGGCCCTTAATAGTTTTGAATGAAAAGAAACAATACACAAGTTCACTTATTTTCCAGCAAATATTTCCAAGGAATGAATCATTGCTCCAGGTTTAGGAATCAATTTAATAATTCTATTTTGGAACATCTCAGCAACATAAATCTCTCCTTGAGAATTTACCGCAATTCCAGCAGGCCCCTGGAGGGTAGTTGGCTTCTCAGGGTTATAAATATAGCCCGATTCTGGGCCAAAATAAAAATCGACTAAATCTTCTGCTTTTCCATTTTTATCTATTCTTAAAACACGACCGTAACGATGTATATTAGTAATGTAGATATTGCCTTGATTATCTGAGGTTATTCCACGTGGAGAGCTTAATTTAATGAATAAATCAAGCTTAATCTCTTTATATTCTCCATTGGAAAATAATTCTAAAAATCTTTCTCCTCCAATGGCATACAATTTATCCTTTAATACAGTAGTAATTGCCTCTAATAACCCTATTTGATAATATAAAAAGGTTTGAATGCCTTGGCCGAAAATCAATTTCCTGATTCGGTAATTTTGTGTATCAGTAATCAACAATGCACCATCCTGACTCCAGGCCAGATTTGTTGGGCTATTTAGCAAGGCTTCAGAGATCAAACCATCTTTGAAGCCAGCTAAACCTTTGCCAACGACAGTAGACACTATTCCATCTTTAGAAATCTTACGAATGGCGTGGTTACCTGTATCAGCGATATAAAGAACCTCATTTTTATCAAAAATCATACCTGTTGGATTATTAAATTGAGCTTGAGCTACAGGGCCGTCTTTAAGGCCAGGAAAACCATTTCCACTGAGCGTTATGACTTGCCCATTGGGTAAAATTTTACGAATCGCGTGATGACCGCTATCAGCGACATATAAAATATCGTTGTAATCAACAACCAATTGCGTTGGAGCTGAGAACTGAGCATTTGTCCTGAATCCATTGACCAAACTTGGGGGAAGTGTTGGGGTATTTGATGGCAATGATGTTGGTGTTACTGGAGTTGGACTGGTAAGAAAAACTGAACTTTGGCTCGGCAACGAAGTTAAGGGTTTGTCACTGGGTGTTGAAGTGGGAGTTGCCTGAGAGGGTTGAACAGAGATGGGAGATACTGTACTGCTTGGCTTTATATCAGCAGGAGGCAATCCTTGCTTCTGCTCACAAGCACATAAAAGCAATATGGCTAACCAAATAATGGTGAAACTATTAGCTCGCAATTTCTTTTCCCTTGTTTCTACCAAAGCTTTAGCTTGACAAGTCAGAGAGCGGCATCAATAAAGCCTAAAAGTCATGTCTATAGCGATACTGTCCTCAGCTGTAAGACTCCTTGGTCACTAACAACTGAGGCTTGGGGTATAAGCTAAAACAAAGCATCCTTTCTTCGGATGCCTCCAAAAATGCTTAATATTCAGTCTACACAGATTTTTGAAGCAATACAAAATTTTATTAAATCAATACTTTGGACAAATTCATGGGGCTAAGTGTAAACCTCTCTTCTCAGGTGTCCACTTTTTTAGGTAAAGGTCAGCTTAAACACACCCGCTCCAGCAGGGTTATTTCTGAATTTAATCGAAACTATCGTTTTATGTTAGGATTCTCACAAGTAGCATCCTAAATTTTTTCATAAAACCAAGTAAAAAAATCCCACAATCACGTTTTTAAAAAACGGATTGGCCTATCCAGAAAGAAAAGAAAATGCATTTAGAAACAGAACGCTGTATCTTAAAACCGCCCAGCCCAGATGACGCAGAAGCCCTGACTCAATTTTATCTTGAGAATAAAGCCCATTTTGCCCCCTGGGATCCCATCCCACCGACCGGGTTCTATACAATTCAACACTGGAAGGCCAAAACAGCAGAACATCAACAAGAGTATCTGTCTGGAAAATCCTTTCGGTTGCGCATATTTTTAAAACAAACCCAGGAATTGATAGGGCTGATCAACTATACCAACTTCGAACGTGGGGCATTTCAAAATTGCAGACTGGGTTATAAAATAGCCAGCCGCCATGAAGGTCAGGGGCTCATGTATGAAACGGTTTTGGCATCTTTGACATACGTTTTTCAAGAACTGAATATACACAGAGTAGAGGCCAATTATATACCTGAAAACAGAAGAAGTGCTCAACTCCTGAAAAGACTGGGATTTCAAGAGCTGGGAATTTCTAAAACCCATCTCAGAATCAAAGGGGAATGGCGGGATCATCAAATGAGCTATAAACTCTCCGAGCAGTGGCAAGAAACAGAAGCCTGAATTTTAACTGTTGCTCTGAAATAGCAACCCTCCTCCACCCTTTCAGGGGGTATGCGATAATACCCAAACCTCTCAAAATAGAAAGTGAAACTCGCTATGGGACGCATAACTGAAAAACTCGCCAGCCTGGGTCTGGAGCTGCCCCCTGCCCCCAAACCCGTCGCCGCCTATATCCCTGCCGTGCTCTACGGCAATCTGCTGTTTATCTCCGGGCAATTGCCGCTCAAAGACGGCAAACTGCTGCATACCGGCAAAGTCGGACAGGAGGTCAGCATTGAAGAGGCCTATGCCGCGGCCCGCCAGTGTACCCTCAACGCCCTGAGCGTGGCCCAGGATGTTTTGGGCGATCTCGACCGGATCACGCAGATCGTCAAGGTCGGGGGCTTTGTACAAAGTGCCGATGGCTTCAGCGATCAACCCAAGGTGATCAATGGCGCTTCTGAACTGCTGGGTGAAATCTTTGGCGAACAGGGCCGCCATGCCCGCGCTGCGGTGGGTGTCAACGAGCTGCCTCTGAATGCAGCTGTTGAAGTTGAATTTGTGATTGGGGTCGCTGATTAACCCCCTTTGAAGCGATGCATAATATTCACATTAGTGTTTCGCAGGAGAGATGTATGCACCACCCCCAGGCCCCAATCGGTATTTATGATTCAGGTCTGGGGGGGCTTTCTGTTTTACGCCAGCTCTGGCAAAAACTGCCCCAGGAATCCGTGATTTATGTCGCCGATACGGCCCGCGTGCCCTATGGTGGGCGCTCACCTGAAGAGATTCAACGCTTCAGCCACGAAATTATTGATTTCATGATCGAAAATGGCGTCAAAATGATCGCTGTGGCCTGCAATACATCTTCGGTAATCGTCTTGCCTGCCCTCAAACGCTACCAGGGGGTACCTGTTCTGGGCCTGGCCCAGGCAGGCGCTCAATTGCCCCCAACCATCCGCCGAGTCGGGCTTTTGGCGACCGAGGCCACGATTCGCAGCCAGCAATACCGCCGCATGCTCCAGCTCAACCATCCCTTCGTAGAATTGCACGAATTGGCCTGCCCAGATTTTGTGCCCCTGGTCGAAAGTGGCCGCTGGGAAGGGGCCGAAGCCCATCAGCTCGTGGCAGAACGTCTCAAGCCCCTTCAAGAAAAGGGCCTCGATGGCGTGATTCTGGGCTGCTCACATTTCCCCTATCTGGCACGCGCGATTCGGGCCAGCTTGGGTGAAAAAGTCGCTCTGCTGGATCCAGCCGAGCGTTTGGTAGATAAAATTGCCAAAGAATTAAGCCAAAACCGGCTTTTAAATACAGACCCACAGCCCAGCACCCATGTCTATACCACCGCGCATCCTGCCAGTTTTCAGCCCCTGGCCGAACGCTATCTTGAAAAAGAATTGCGGCATTTGCGCCAAAGCGATTTGCATGGGCGGCTCAGCCAGACCCCACAGCAGAGCCCTGCCCTGCTGCTGCCGGTTTCGCTCTAAAAAGGAGCTTTCTCTCCAGCCAGGTCATAAAAGAGACGGCCATCATAGAAGGACTGCATGCGTTCTTTAGAGATCACGTGGGTCTCTTTGCCATTTACCTTCTGGGGCTCTGCAGCGATTTTCACAAGCAGGTCAAACTCCCCTTTGGAGGCAATCCCGCCAGCTGTACTTTCCTTGTTGCGGGCTCTGAAATTCTGGAATTCTTCGCGAGAGAGCGCGCCATCCTGGTTTAAATCATATTTGGCAAAGAGTTCGTCAAATTTAGCGGCGTTAAACTCACCTTTTTGATCATACACATCGCTGTCGCTGTCATGCTTGGCAGCTGCAATTTTATCGGTATTGACCTTCAACGAAAGGGCAGTTTCACCGGTGCGAAAACCCAAGCCCCCATTAATAAAGGCAGCTCCCAAAGCCGAAGTCACCCGGCCCACGCCCAGGGCACGCAAACCAGAATAGGTTTCTGAAAGGGTAATCGTACGATCATGGTTGCGGTCAAAAAAGTCAACATGGCGTTGCAAGGGCGTACGGCTTGTATTTGAAACGTTTACAGAATCCTGTGCCAGAGCAGGGGGGGCCTCAGCTTTGACAGCAGGGCTCACAACAGCGGGGGCTGGAGCAGCGGGCACTTGTACTTGGGGTGTCAGAACCGGGGTCTTTTGAATCGCTGTCATAAGAGTTTTCCTGTTTCATTGCTTTGATGTTTTAAATTATAGAAAAACAAAAATTAAACTTGCTTTAACACTCCATTTGGGGGGGCAGGACAGAAGTTTCTTCCTATGCTAGAATGCCCGTGAATTCAGCTGATAAAGGAGATACTTTGCAATGGCTATTTTTTCTGCCATGTTTCCCATTCTGCCCGGAAAAACCGATCGTGTCCGTGAAATTGCACAGGGACTTTCAGGCGAACACGCCACAGCCTTCGACCAATCCCAAAAATCACTGGGTGTTCCCGTGGAAAGCTGGCATATTCAGCAAACTCCCATGGGTGATTTTTTATTGGTCTATCTCGAAAGCGAAGATGCCCTGAAAATGTTTCAAAACTTTGCCTCTGCCCAAGGCCCTTCTGATGTTTTTCTCAAAGCGGGCATTCTCGAATGCACCGGTGTGGATCTGAACCAAGCCATGCCCGGCTTGCCCAGCCAACCCGTTCTGGATTATCGGGCCTAAGATTCAAAAAACCCGAATAAAGGTACATACCTTTATTCGGGTTTAATTGTGACAATTTTTAAACAGAAGCGGAACGCATCGCACGGGGAACAGGAAATTGGAGCAGGTTCAAAGGATTTTGCTCCTGGGGAGCGGGGGAAAGCTCCAGCGTATCGCGAAAACGCAGATCTGGCTGAGGAGCCAGGGGTTGGGGTTGCTTTAAGGCGCGGGAAGTCGGACGAATCTGCACGTAGTCAATTTCAACTTCGCGTTCAAGACTGAAGAGACTGCGCATCGGGTGATTCGAAACAGATCCTGCCATAGGCTTTTCTCCAGTACGAGCGTGATTAAAATTATCATAAACCACAGGTCTGAATTATTTCAAGAGTATTTACAAATTGTGACACTCTCAATACAGTTTTCATTTTCGTCAAGTAGATTCCACGATCGATTTTGCCTGAAGCGAGCCTGTGAAAGCAAAAGGGTGCCAGCCAGCTAAGCCCTGTACTATACTGAGAAACATGCAAACACATTCAGCTCCCTCACCCAGTCGCCAGAATGTCTGGCAAATGTTCGACCGGATTGCCCACCGCTATGATTTTCTCAATCATACCCTCTCCATGGGCATTGACACGCTCTGGCGGCAAAAATTGGCTCAGCAGCTCCCCCCACGCCCTGATTTGAAACTCTTGGATCTGGCCACAGGTACCGCCGATGTGCTGATTACCCTCTGCCAGGAAAACAAAAGCATCAGCGAGGCCTTGGGGCTTGACCTTTCTGAACAGATGCTCAGCTATGGCCGCCAAAAACTCAAACAAGAAGGCCTGGAAAACCGTGCCGAACTGCGCTTGGGTGATGCCTGCGAAATTCCTGTCGAAGCGGCGAGCTATGATGCCGTCACCATGTCCTTTGGAATTCGCAATGTTTTGGATATGGATCTCTGTTTGCGTGAAATTTACCGCAGCCTCAAACCCGGTGGACGCGCTTTGATTCTTGAGTTTTCTTTGCCTGAAAGCCGTCTGGTTCGCCCCGGATACCTGCTCTATCTGCGTCATTTGCTGCCCCGGATAGGCGCAGCGGTTTCAGGTGATGACGCCGCTTACCGCTATCTCAATCAAACGATTGAAACCTTCCCCTGTGGTCAGGATTTTTGCGATCATATGATTGCTGCGGGTTTTCAGAATGTTGATTTTATGCCCCAAACCTTCGGCATTGCCACGATTTACCAGGGCGATAAGGCCTTTTAAAAACCGCAGACTGAATCCTCAGGCGGAATGATGAATCAGCTCATAGACCTTTGAATCGACAAAGATCTTATAAAGCTCGGCATCGAGCATGCCATCTTTGACCTCAAAGCCCAAAATATCCAAAGCTTTGGAAATTGGCAGGGCTTTTTTATAGGGGCGGTCACTGGCCGTCAGGGCGTCATAAATATCTGAAATGGTCATCATTTTTGACTGTACAGGAATTTCTTCGGCATTCAAACTGCGTGGATAGCCTCTGCCATTTAATTTCTCGTGGTGGGCATAGGCAATCTGGGGCACGTTCTTTAATTCCGTGGTCCAGGGAATTTGGCTTAAAAACTCAAAGGTATGGGTCACGTGGGATTCAATCTCAAGGCGTTCGTCCTGATCCAGCGAGCCCTTCACAATCGAAAGGCGGGAAAGTTCAAAGGGGGTGAGCAAAGGATAATCCTGTTGGTTAAAACTGAAGACCTCATGCTGAATTTCCTGCAAGCGCTGAGAAGCTTCCTGCGCCAAAACCGTGGGCCGGTTGGTCTGCAGAATCAACTGAAAATTATCTTCAAGTTTTTGCAAGCGGCGGAAATATTCTTCTTCCAGCTCAGGAAAAAACTGCAGGGCCTTGTCTTTTTCCATTTCCAAAAGATACTGAAGTTTGCGCAGATTATAGTCGTTTTCAAGCCCTTTGCGAATCAGCTCAAAACGGTGCTGAATAGCGCTCAGTTCATCGGGATAAAGTTTTTCAGCCTTGACCAGTACATTTTCACGCACGCCGATTTTGCCGAAGTCATGCAAAAGAGAGGCATACTGAATCTCTTTCAGTTCCTGCCGAGAAAAGCGCACGTTCTGATAGGGGCCCTGATCGACACGGTCCAGTTTTTCAGCTAACCCGACCGTTAAAACGGCCACACGCTCAGAGTGGCCCGAAGTGGTCGGGTCTCGCGATTCAATCGCCTGCACCGAAGCCCGAATAAAGCCTTCAAACAGGGATTGAATTGCGGCGTATAAACGGGCATTCTCAATCGCTACAGCGGCCTGACTGGCCAAAGAAGAAAGCAGGCTTTCATCTTCAGCCCCAAAAACCAGAATATCCGCCTGCAAAGCTTGCGGGCTGGTTAAATCCAAAGGCGCTGACCAATCGCGTTTTTTATTCAGCATCTGCAGAATGCCAATCACTTCGCCCTTGGGATTGCGCATGGGCACAGTCAGCATCGATTGGGAATGATAACCTGTATTCTGGTCAAAACTCTGATTAAAATTAAAGGGATAGTTTTGATTCAGGGTATAGACATTGGGAATATTCAAAGGCTCGCCACTCAACGCCACATAACCCGCGATACTTTTCTCATTGATATCCATTGAAAATTCGCTGAAATCCAATTTCAGGCTCATATTCCGCGTCCACTTAAAACGCAAGCCCTTGTTCGCAAAGGGATTTTTGGGATCTTCTTCCACCCCCGCACGGGTCTCGATCAGATACAAACTGCCCGAATCTGAAGCCGTGATTTCCATACTGCTTTTGAGAATTTTATCCATCAGGGTGTCTAAATTGCGCTCGGTTGAAAGTGCCACGCCAATTTCATTCAAATCTTGCAAGCGATGACGTTGCTGCGCCAATTGCGCAGACAGACGGTGCATTTCAGCCTGAGTTAATGACAGGCTATAGAGACGGTTCAGTAAAAAAGCCAGACGTTCCGGCTCGGGTGGCCCCACACAATATTCAGCCAACCAGGGCAGACCGGTCCAAGCCACATCAAACTGCTGGGCATGCTCCAAACAGAGAATACAGGAAAGAGCAGAAAGCTCAACAGCAGGACGTTTTTCCAGAAGTTTAAATTCAGGCAGGCCACACATCAAAATACGGGGGGAACTCAGATCCAAGCTGGAAATATCGCTGGTGTGTACAGAATAAAAGGCAAAACGCTCTCCCAAAAGGCTTTCAATATGGGAAACAAAACTATCAAAAATAGGACTGATATAGTAAACAGGAAATAATTCTGCGGGCATGCACTCCACCTTATCGCTCTATCCGGCGTAACCTCAATTATAGCACGGCTACTTCCGTTCTCACGGGAACGCTCTGCCGATCAAAGCAATTGCAGAAACTCCATCCTGTTGCCAAAAGGATCGCGGCATTCAAAGCGTTCCAGCCCAGGAATTTGGATCGAATCCTGAATCACAATCCCCTGGGTC
Source organism: bacterium (Candidatus Blackallbacteria) CG13_big_fil_rev_8_21_14_2_50_49_14 (assembly GCA_002783405.1). Taxonomy (NCBI): domain Bacteria; phylum Candidatus Blackallbacteria; species bacterium (Candidatus Blackallbacteria) CG13_big_fil_rev_8_21_14_2_50_49_14. The sequence goes on from PFGG01000071.1 coordinate 73,753, forward strand.
TGCAGATGATTCCGCCAGGCAGCGAGATCGTCTACCTGATAGGCCAAATGGGCTTTGCTCTCAGCACGTACAGAAAATGTTTCAAGCCCAATATGAATCTGCAGTGCTCCCAATTCACACCAAAACCCACCACGCGCCAACAAGGCTTGGGGCTTGGAAATCTCTTTCAGCCCCAATACCTCCAAATAGAACTGGCGGGCGGCCGCTGCCTGATCCGCCTGAACGGTGATTTGCACATGGTGAACTGCGGTGAGCAAGGGCATAGGAGTAACCTCATAACTGCTTGTGTTTTTCAGTGGTATTGAGCAAAAGCAGAAGGCCTTCTCTAGAGAGAAGACCTTCTGATTCAAGCGCGTTTTATGGATTCGATTTGGGCACCTGTTTGGGCTTGTTGACCACCATCGGCACCGGAGGGGGAGCAGGGGGCTGAGAACTGACCAAAGGTACATTTTGAGTGGGTTGGGCAGCAGATTTCTCAGAGCTGACCTTGCCCACCAAATCCTTGAGCAATTGGTTCAAATCCAAGCCTTGGCTATCCATCAACTCTTTCAGAATAGGATAGAGCATGGTCGAGCGCAGCAGGGTTTCTCCCAGGCCAGACTTGCTTCCATCGCCCCCTGGGCCGCCCATGCCACCCATCTGAATCAATTTGATATCGTTGATTTTGCCAACCGGAGAGACCAATTCACGGGCAATATCCGGCAAGACTTGAATCAGTTCCTGAATCAGGAGATTTGAGCCCAAAAGACTGCGGGCCTGCAACATCAAACGCTCACCTTCAGCAGCAGCTGTGGCACGTGCCAATTCGGCTTCTGCCAAACGTTCAATCGCCTTGGCTTCAAGATCAGAGGCTTCAAATTTAGCTTGGGCTTCGCGCTGCAGTTTCAAAGCCTGCACTTCGATTTCCATTTCACGCCCCACTTTTTCTTTGCCTGCGGCGGCCTGGGCTTCAATGATTTCAATTTCAGCCAGACGACGGGCCTTGACGACCTCTTCAACATTCAGAACTTCCTGACGCGCCCGTTCGCGTTCGGCTTCAAATTCAAGCCGCTCTTTTTCCTTGCGCAAAACTTCAGCCTGGGCTTGGGCTGCAGCCACTTCTTTTTCTTTTTTCTGATCGACAATTTCAATTTCCGCTTTGATACGCGCTTTATCCACAGCCACCTTGGCCAATTCAGCGGCAGTATCTTTTTCACGGCTGCGTTCAATCAACTGAATTTCAGAATTGATCTGGGCGTTTTTGACCGCCAGTTCCTGTTTAATTTTGGCCTCATCCACCGATTGCTGTTGGGTGATTTTGACCTTTTCCTGCGAGGCAATTTTCTCAGCGGTTTCAGATTCAATCTGACGGCGCTGTTCAATCTCCATGCGGTTGATTTCAAGCTCCTGCTGAAGCTCGGCTTCTTTTTGCTCACTGTCCAAAAGCAGAATCGCCTTGCGAGTTTCTACATTCTTGCGGGCAATTTCTTCTTTGGTGCCCTGCTCAATTTCATTTTTACGCCGGGCAGCTTTTTGAATCGTTTCGGTAATATGGCTGACCCCTTGGGCATCGAAATAATTCTCGTCGCTGCGAAAGGTCGAGGCATCCAAATTGCTGATCGTCACAGTTTCAAGCAAAAGACCATTTTCATCCAGTTCATTTTTGACGATATGATGAACCGCATCGGCAAAATCATCGCGTTTTTCATGCAGTTCCATCAGGGTTTTCTGCGCCGCAACACTGCGCAGGGCGCTGATCAGTTTGGGGGCAATCAAGGCATCCACTTCGAGTTCAGAAATCGAACGGTTGCCCAAGCTGCGGGAAGCCGCCAAAATCTGCTGTTCTGTGGGTTCTACCCGGATATAAAACTCAGCGGAGACATCGGCACGCAATTTATCCCCAGTAATCAAAGCCGCTTCACTGCTACGGGTCACTTCAATCCGCATGGTTTCCAGCGAAACCCAACGCAGTTCATGCAATAAAGGAATCACCCAAGAACCGCCATCGAGCACCACCTTGGCTTTGCCACTGCCGGTGCGCACAAAGGCCCGACTGCTGGGGGTTTTTATATACAGCTTTGAAGCTGCAGTCATCAGCCCCACCAGCAAGACCACCACCAGACCAATCAGGCCGGCGATCAACGTCACCATATCATTCATTCAAAATTACCTCTTTCATTTTCATCAGACAAATTCTGTTCATTTTCAGAATGACTGAGTACTTGATACTTGCGGCTCTGCTCCAAGCGGGAACGCAGTGTTTCCGTCCGTTCTGGCGCTCCCAGATAGTGAAAAAAGTCTTCACTTTCATGGCGCAAAACCGTATAGTTTCGCGTGACAGGGTCATAGCCTGTCACAAAAACGGTTTCCTGCTTTTGCGGATTTTGACAGCCCGGATGCGTCAGGCAAGCAATCTGCAGCAAGGTTCCATGCGTGGTGTAAATATGCGCACGCCCAGAACCCGCCCCACCAGAGGGGGGGACTTGCCCAGAAATCACAGTCCCCACACATCCCACCAAATCATCAGGGGTAGTGGCGGCTGAACTTTCTACAAAAAAGCGCGCAAAGACGCCTGAAAAAAAACGGGTCAGAAAAGCCGAAGTTGCCAAGCCCATTCCCAGACTCAGCAAAAGAACCCAAACAGAGTGAGCCTGCAACTGCATTGACAGCGCTGTATTCAGTAACAAACCACTGGCGCCCCAAAAGAAAAACAAAAGAATCATTAATATTGAAAGTGGCAGTTTGCCCAGGTTGATAAAACCCAGCCAAGGATTCTCCAGTTCTCCTTCAGTGGCTTCTGTGTCGCCCCCATGCTCCAGCTCATGATCGCTCCCCTGTTCTCCGCCCAGCCCTTGCAGAGCCAGAAAGAAAAAAGAAGCTGCCATAATCAGCGCAAAGGGTAAATTACTGAGATGAAACAGATACATCTGCACCACTCCACCAAAAGATTCCAAAAGCGATCCTATCATAACGCGATCACTGCCTGAGTCCAAATTCAGACAGCAAAACAAACTCAACGGCGGCGCTGAAAAAAGACGGTGCCCTTGCCCCAGGAAAAGCGCATCTGCTGGCTCTTGAGCGTTTCAAAATCAGCTTCAGGCAAAGCCCAAGAAACCGTAATCACACGCACTCCAGCAGGAAGTTCACGTAATTTTTGTGAGGCCCGCTCCAAATTTTCGTCACTGTAACAGGTACCCACCAGAAAAAAAACGGTTCCAGAACTGAGATCGGCCTCAAACCAATTCTGACAGAAGATCTGAATCGTCGCTTCAAGTTTGAGCTTGTGCAGAAGCCAGCGCAATTTCTCAATAAAACGGGGCACCAGCTCATAGCCCAGCGAACGGCAGTAAAAATAAAGCGAAACGAAGAGCAGATTGCGTCCTGTACCACAGCCCAATTCTACAAAAACGTCCTCGGGCTTCAGTTCAATTTCCTGGCAAATGGCCTCCAGGGTCGTCCAGGGCGTTTCCCCATACACCGTCAAATCTTCTGGCAAGCCTTCTTTTTGAGTGGCCTTGCGGCTCAAGGAAAAGGGTGAAGACCAGGCGTATTCCAGCATCCAATAGAGATCAGCCAGAAAAAGGGGATAGAGACGATAAAAGCGATAGGCTTCCTCTAACCACAATCCAAAGGTATAAAAGTGGTTCCAGAAATTCAAAACCAAAAGCCAGGGCAGTTCAAGCAGAGCGAAGAGGCTTCGGCGCATTAAAACAGATCAAAGCCAGGATTCAGAACCCTGGCAGATATCCCATTCCACATCAGGTAATATTGGGAATCCCTGTAAAGATCAAGCCCTGGTTCGGGTCAATCGTAATTTGCCCCTCTTCACGGATAATTTCAAAGGCATTGGCCACACCCAAAAGCACGGGAATGCCCAAGGACATGCCTACAATCGCGGCATGGCTGGTCAAGCCGCCCTCAGAGGTAATGATCCCACTGATACGGTCCATGAGGGGCATATAATCGCGGGTGGTCATGGTGGTGATCAGAATATCCCCTTCCTGCACCTTGCTCATGGCCTCTTCGGCCGTGTGGGCCAAAACGGCACGGCCACTGACAATTTTATGGCCCAAGCCCATGCCATTGGCCAAAACCTTGGTAACCGTCTCGACTTTGACCATATTGGTCGAGCCCGGTTGTCCGGCAGGAATGCCTGCAGTCATAATCACGGTATCTCCCTGGCTGACCAGCTCATGCTGAATCGCCTGATCAAGAATCGTTCGCATCAGTGTATCGGTATCCTCAGAAGGTGTAATTAAAATGGGGTAGGTTCCCCACAAAAGATTCATTTCACGGCAGGTTTTTTGATGGGGGGTGGCGGCTATCACCACCATCGAAGGGCGATGTTTCGCCACCTGCCGGGTAATTGAGCCTCCCAGGGTCGCGGTGATAATCGCGGTGGCATGTAAATGATGAGCCATTTGACAAGCCGCCGTTCCGACTGCCGCAGCAATATTCTGGGCGGGTTGGTTGGGCAAGCGACGGGAAGCATTGCGCGCCATTTCAGCTTCAATCGTCAGCGCAATATTGTGCATGGTTTCAACCGCTTCGAGCGGAAAACGTCCTGTGGCGGTCTCGTTCGAAAGCATGACCGCATCGGTGCCATCCAAAATGGCATTGGCCACATCTGAGGCTTCCGCACGGGTCGGTCGGGGACTGTGAATCATCGAATCCAGCATTTGTGTTGCCGTAATCACAGGCTTGCCCGCCCGATTCGAGAGCCGGATAATTTTCTTCTGCGCCAAAGGCACATCTTCGGTCGGAATTTCAACGCCCAAATCGCCTCGGGCCACCATCACACCATCGGCGATATCGATAATCGCTTCAATATTGTTAATCGCTTCCTGGCGTTCAATTTTGGCAATCACGGGAATATACGCACCTTTGCTGGTGAGATAATCCTTGGCCTCCATCACGTCAGCCGGGCGCTGCACAAAAGAAACAGCGATAAAATCCACTTTGTGCTGAACGGCAAACGCCAAATCACGCTTGTCTTTTTCACTCAAGGCCGCAATCTGCAGCGCGGCATCGGGAAAATTAACACCTTTTTTAGGTCGCAAAGGTCCCCCATGTACCACACGACAGACCAATTCCTGCTCTGTTTTTTCTTCGACTTTCAATTCCATATGTCCATCATCGATCAGAACACGGGAACCCACCTCAATATCTTCCATAAGATAGGGATAAGAAACCGAAGCCCGCTCAGCGGTAGCCACACAGGTCTCTGTGGTAATACAGAAAAGGCTGCCATCGATCAATTCGACCTCGCCATTTTCAACTTCGCCAATGCGAATTTTAGGGCCCTGCAAATCTTGCAACACCGCAACATTCAACTCTTTTTCCTGTGAAATAGAACGAATGGTATTGAGGGTGACAAGATGATCCTCATGGCTGCCATGGGAAAAATTAAGTCGAAAGACATTCACACCCTGTCGAATCAAGGCTTCAATCATATCGGGGTTGGCCGTAGCTGGCCCCAAGGTTGCTACAATTTTGGTTTTACGAAAGTTTTTCATGCTTGAACTCCTGTGCGCGCAAGTACTGAGGCGCCAATAATACCAGCGTCGGGGCCCAATTGCGCAGAAAGAACCTGCACTTTTTGGGCCGGTAGGGCAAAGGCCCGGGTCTGAATCGCTGATTGAACCGGATCAAAGAGCAGGGAACCTGCTTGCGCAATGCCTCCCCCAATCACTATTTTTTCGGGATTCAAGAAATTGACCACTCCCGCCAGAGCGGTTCCCAACCAATCTCCCACTTCCTGCCAGACTTTTTGGGCGCCGGCATCTCCTGCAGCGGCAGCTTCAGCCACCAGGCGTGGCATCAGTTTTTCACCCGCCAACACACGCTCTGCCAGAATAGGGGCCTGGCCGCGTTCCAGATAGCGCTGGGCCAGGCTCAAAATCCCCTGGGTGCCGGCCACCGTTTCAAGACAGCCCGTATTGCCACAGCCACAGAGTTTTCCGCCCTGTTGCACCACGGTCACATGCCCAAACTCGCCAGCAGACAGGGTCGCGCCACGATAAACCTTACCCTGCAGAACAATCGCACTGCCAATCCCTGTGCCTACAGTCAGACAGAGCATCGAATCGGCACCCTGGCCTGCGCCAAAATGCAATTCACCCAAAGCCATGGCTTTGACATCATTGTCAAGGTAAACAGGCACTTGAAATTCACGTTCAAGGGGTTCACGCAAATTCACATCTTTCCAAAGCGGCAAATTGGGAGAGGTATGCACAATGCCCGCAAAAGGGTCGACCAAACCAGCCAATCCCATGCCAATGCCTGCCACAGAGCCCGGTGCCTGCTCGAAAAGAGAATGAAACAGACGGTTCATCAACTCAAGCGTTTTTTCAGCCGCTTGCTCAGCAGGCGTGGGGGCCTCCAGGCGAGTTAAAATCTCCCCAGTCTCAGAGACAAGGGCTGCAGTTACAGTTGTACCGCCAAGATCAAAACCAATCGCCAGACTCATAATTGTTTATCAACTACCACTTTCCTCAATCTGTGTGTGTATCATACCAAGGCCTGTTGATCCGTCAACTCTCAAAGCACAAAGTATTAAAATTTCTCAGGAATTTCCTGAAACTGTACCCCCAAGGGTTCGACCACCAAAGAGCGATGCTGCTCAAACAAGGGTTGAAAATTAAAAATCGCCTTGCTGCGTTTGCGCTTCTCAATTTCTTCTTCAATCGTCCCCTCTTGAATCGAAGCCAAAACAGCAGGGTCTTCCAGAATCTTCTCGGTAAAGTCATCGATCAGGCGATCCCGAATCGCAACCGCTTCTTCAAGTAAATTGACCTTTTTAAGCGGTTCATAAAGAAAATTCAAATTGGTCAAAACCACCAAACATTTCAAGACCATTTCCTTGTGGGCCCAAAGGTCCATCACTTCGTCTTCTTCTCTTACGACTTTGAAAAGCTCAGGAATTTGGGCCTGGGCTTTTTTGACCAATTCATAAATTTCCAACGGACTGAGAATAAAGTTATACACCAAATTGGGCAAATCTTCAGGTTTGAGCTGATCAAAATACTTATACGAAAAACCATAAAGCGGCTGACAAAGTTTTCTAAAATTTTCCATTTCTGAACTCATGGTCCTGTCCATCCTGTAAGCTGATTCTTCAACATATGCATGCGTTGCGTCACAATTCTCTGATGCTGACTTTGACGGGATTCCCCCTTCGATTCAGGGGTTTCGGCCACGGGTTCAGATACCTCAGGCAGTTCCGGCGCCAATAAGAGCAGCTCCGGCTTTTCTTTGGGTTCTCCCGCGATCAAGGTTTCACTTTCCACAGAATCCAAAAAACAGATCCTGCTTTCCTGAACAAAGAGATTGTCTTCAGCATAAAACTGTAAAGGCTCCAGCAAAAGACGTCCTGATTTGAGACTAAAAGACAAACCAGGCGGCAAAGCCTGATTGATTTCTCTTAAAACCACAGGATCTTCTCCCGCCCCAAACAGATAAAATTGAGCAAGCCCTTCACAACACCGAACAAAAGAAGCTTCTTGTGCTGAGTCACGTGCCAGACGCGCCAACAAAGACTGTAAATAAAACTGAAGTTCTTCAGGGGTGTTTTCCAGAGGCTTCTCCAGCTCGAGTTCCTCAAGCAGGAAAATAATATCTGAAGCTGAGTCCGCATTGAGCGCAGCACGAATCAAGCGACTGCGCAAAGCGGGATTCAGATAAGCTAAGGGTCGGTGAGGCATGAAGGCTCCGATAAGCAAGGCTTCTATACAGTATAGCGAGAACCTGATGTGCCCGGCAAAGTCAGGGACTGGATTCCCATTCCCAAGATCGGTTACAATAAAGAAACGTAAATGCCCTGGAAGGAGATTGCTATGTCGTTCGGTGGAGTAAATCAGGTATCCCCTCAGACACCACAGATACAGGTTCCCCAACCTGCAGCGCAACCTCAGCAGGCAAGGCCCGTACAGGCGCAACCTAAGGTTGACGCCAAACAGTTCAATCAAATGCAGAACCAGGTCAAACTGCCCACGACCAATGTCAACGCCTTGACCCAGCTGCCCTCTCAAGATCAGCAGCAATTGATGAAGCTGGCCCAAGACAATGGCATGAACCGCTTTGTTGCGAATATGACCAATGCTCAAAAACAAATTCAGGCCGATGTTCCCCCCCGCTCACTCTTGGGCGCAGGCCAAAGTATTCCCCCCGCCGCCATGCGGGCCATGGCAGCCGCCATGGGAAAAGTTTTTTCAGGGCGCGAATTTGAAATTGAAGTGGATCGCGAATACGGATATATGTCGTTTAAAATCGGCGGAAAATCCTTCAATGTCTCAGTAAAAACGCCTCTGAAAAAAGGCGTAAAATATAATCCTGAAGAAGAAGATGAAGAAGAGGATATTGAAGAATCCCTTTGATGTATTTTGCGCAGAAGATCAAGCCAGACAACGAGCCAGGAAAGGGTTAGACCAAGACTATGCAGAATCCAAATCTCCCCCCAGGTGCCCAACCTGTACAGGGACAGCCACCTCAAAAACTGACCCGTGATCAGAAACGGGCGCTGGCTGAGCAAAAGAAACGCATGGAGCAGGAGCGGATGCGCTCCATGGAACTCCAAAAGCTGGTGGGCAATTTTCAATCTGAATTAGAAACCTCGGTTATTGACCCTCCGCTGATGCTGAAATTGGCCTGCAACCGTTTTAAACTCATGCTCAAAGCAGATCATTGTGTTGCCACGGCTTACGAAACCTACCCTGAACATGGGGGCGAAATCTGTCTGATTCGCCAGCAAAGCAACCTGCCCCCTAAACCCGAAAAAAAAGATGAAGGCCCCCAGGTCAAACGCGTAGTTGTGGGCACTGAAATCATGGAAGTCAAAATCAAGCAGGAAAAAACGGAAGATGATGCCCCCAAAATCCCCATGCCTGTTCCTCCTCCGAAAGAACCCCTCAAAGGCGGACAACTGCCTGATCTAGAAGGTGTTTTCATGCACCCACTGGCCATTATGGAACAGGTGCGCAGCAGCCGCCAGTTTCTCATGATTCCCGATTGTTCAAAATATTCAGACCAGGGCGTGGTTCAGTTCGCCGCTCCCTACGGCATTAAATCGATGTTGCTTCTGCCCGTAATTGTTAAGGGAGAGGTCATGTCCATTCTAATCGTCATGACCACCAACCAACCCCAAGGCTATATGCCATTGGAACTGCGCTATATTCAACAGGCCTTGGATATTTTGGTACGTTCGATTGAAACCGCACCGCCCATTTTGCCAGAAAAGCTCAAAGAGCGCGTCATCAACCCCATGACCCATGGCGATAATGTGCCCAAACAAATCGACTACTACAGCGAATACTTCGACAATATCTTCGATTTTATGATCGCAGAGCTTGAAGAGGACGAAGCTGAAGAACTGATTGAAATGCAAAAAGAGCAAGAGCATGCGCCCAATAAACTGCGCAAGGTCTGGCTTCAAATCGGCAAATTCCTGGAGCTGAAAGACAAGCCCAAACTGGCCTATCTCTTTAATATCGCCATGAATGAACTGGCAGAACAGGCGATTGAATATGCTGAAGCCAAAAAATTCAACCAGCCACGTGGCCTAAAAGCCTTTCAAGAATTTATGGACCGCCAGATTAAAAAGCCCGATATCAAAGGCTTTTTCATGGAAAATGACAGCACTGAAAAGCAGTCTAAAATGATGGTCGTTGGCAACGATATCATTTCCATGGATACCGATGCCGGTGCCGAAGCCGCAATTATCGAGGAAATGCTCGAAGAAGTCGATAAGGAAGTCAGCAAAGCGGTCCGCGGCGCTCTGCTCTTCAACGACAATAAACGGGCGACCCTGATCAACGATATTGAGCAATCCGAAATGTTGGTTAATTTCGTTGCGATTACTGCCGCCAATGATTTTTGCACCCATATCAAAGCCGCATTGCCTGAAATGCATGAAGATATTGAACAAACGGACTTGGTCTCTGAATTGGCTCACCAGGGCATGCGTGAAATCTCTCTGGTTGTCGCTCAGAACATGGCCGAAAAATATCTGTATGAAATGGAAGATTTCCTGGAACAGCCTGAAGAAATCCAAAAAGAGCAGATTTCTCAACTTCAGATGTATATCCACTATCGCATCATGGCCAATCTGGTGCCTACCCTGCGCGCAGAAGAGCCCTCCTTGTGGGCCTTGATGATTCAGGATAAAATCAAGAAAAAGGCACAAAAAGCAGCCAAACAACGTGCTGTTCTGGTGGGCAGAATGGTCAGGGCCAGCTCTTCAGAATCCGATGAAGACTGGGATGAGGGAGACGAGGAAGAAGATGAAGATGAGGAATGAGGTAAGGTAAAGCATCATGCTCTATCATCAGATGATTGATATCGGGGCTTATATTATGTCCTTGGACGATAAGCCCATTGACCCCCAAAGCGCAAAAATTATCCTCACGGGCACCGAAGACCGTCTGGTTGGGGTGGGCGTAAATCTCGAGTTTCGTTTACGTGATTTAATGCCCCATCTGAGCAGTATGCTCAAACGCACCACCGAAGTGTCTGAAGAAATGGTGGAGTGGTTTATTCAAAAACTACCACTGAACCGCGTTGTAGAAGTTTCCATGAATCTCAAAAAAGAGATCATGAACCAAATCGAAGAAACCTACTATAACTGCGACACGATTGACCAATTTCTCAAAATCAAGCTCAATCCCAGAGACATGTACCCCACGCTTCTGAATCTTGATTTTTATGAGCTTTCAGGTCTGAATGTCTCTGGCGAACAGGTCATTGACGAAGAAAAAGAAAAAGAATCCGTTTTTTCAACAGAACACGAAACTCCCGATGGCTATATTTCATGGCCCACTTATCTGGGATTGGTTTTCCGTCTGCTCTTTGTACAGTCGGGTTCTGCGCTGAAAAAATCTGTACTTGACCTTTTCAGTTCCCGCCGTTAAAGCGCCCTCATGACCGATATTCTGCTGGTGCCCCTTGATAACCGTCCCTGCACCAGCCGTTTTCCGGTTGAGCTGGCGGCCATCACAGGTTTTAAAGCAGCCTTACCCCCGGCTCAGATTTTGGGCAATGTTCAAAAACCCGCCCGCCTCGATCAGTTGCAAAGCTGGTTGGAAAATCAGCTTGACACAGCGCAGGTCTTGGTTTTAAGCCTGGATACCTGGCTTTATGGTGGGCTTGTTTTTTCACGCAAATCCACAGAAAGCTTGCAAAATCTACAAGCCCGTCTGACGGATCTGAAAAAGCTCAAAGCGCGTTTCCCCAGCTTACGTATCTCAGCCTTTGCCACTCTGCTGCGCCTTTCAAATCACAATGACGCCACTGAAGAACGCCCCTATTGGGCGGACTATGGCACCGATATTCACCGCTACGCCTGGCTTGAGGATTATCTCAGCAAGCACCCCGAGCCCAGCTTGGAACAGGAATATCAAGCACTCAAAACCCACCTGCCCACAGCAGTTTTGACTGATTACCGGGCTTTGCGTCAACGCAATTTCACACTGTTGCTTGAGGCTTTGCAATATGCACAAGACGGTATTTTTGAAAATCTGTATATTGGCTGCGACGATTCAGGAGAATACGGCTGGAATATACAGGAAAAAACCGAACTGAGCAGCCAGATTCAGGCAAGAGGGCTGGAGAAGAAAGTCTTGATCTATCCCGGTGCAGATGAAATCGCCTCCGTGCTCTTCATGCGCACCCTCGTGCCTGAGCGCTTGAAAGTCGCGGTTAATTACAGTTTTCCAGAAACCTGTGAAATGGCCACCCTTTATGAAGGCGTTCCGCTGAGCGAAACCCTTCAGGCCCAAGCCCAAGCAGCAGGCATCGAATGGGTCTCGGCAGAACAGGCCCAAGCTCAACTCTGGATTCACAATCCCCCCCAAAGACAGACCGATCAATACCTGGATCGCGCATTCCGTCAGCCCATCACCCCTGCAGAATATGCACGCATTGTACAGGCCTTGGAAACTCAGAATTTGCCTTCTGCCTTGGCAGATATTTGTTATGCCAATGGCGGAGATCAGCAGTTGCTTGAACAGCTCGAAGAAAAGCAAGCCCTTCACAGGCTCAGCGTCTACAGCGCCTGGAATACCACAGGCAATACCCTTGGCTTTGCCCTCGCTTGGCTCAAAGCCTGTCTGCATCAACAAGATCGAAAATTACAACTGCGTTTTCTTTTAGAACGTCTGCTCGATGATGGCTGGTACCAGGGCATCATGCGGCAACGTCTCTGCGCGCACTATAGCGAGCCTGTCACCTTGGATTCCTGCCTGCGTTTTCTAAGTTTTGGCAATGAACGCCTCAAGCAATGGCAAGAAGATTTCAAAGCGCTGCAACAGACCCCCGCAGAAATTCGGCATTTGCATTTTCCCTGGCGACGCTTCTTTGAAATCGATCTTTCAATTTGTCTTAAAAAGTCAGATGATATACCAGTTTCAGACCTGCATCGGCCTGTTCCAGACGCAGAGAGCGCGACTGATCATAAAACCAGGCCGTAGCCAGGCCTTCAATTAAAATGCCCGAAAACAAAGCTGCAGGTGCAATTAGATAGATGCTCTGGCTTAAACTGGGCTGTTTCGCCAAGAAAAAGAGGGGAATCATCAGCACGGCATGTAAGAGCACAGCGGCAGAACTGCCCAGTAAAGTCGACCAAAAATCAGTCTGAAGATGTTCCGGCAGCGGGTAAAAAAACTGCAAGGTCAAGGGAGTGGTGAGTGCCGGTAAAAGCAGCAATAAAAGCCAAAGAGCTCCTCCTGAGCCAATCAAATCAGCGGGTGCAGAGCTGCCATCACTTAAAGCCGTAGGTGCAATATCTACCAGAAAAAAGCTGAGCAAGGCCACCCCATTGCCCGCAGCACTGCCCACCAAAGCAAAACTGGTTTCCATCCAATAATCACTGGGCGTGCTGAGAAGCTCTGCTGCTACGGGTTCAGCAAACTGCAAGCGATAGGCTGGCTCAGCCCAAGCGGGCAAACTGAATTCAAGCACAAGCAAAAAGGCCAAAATAAATCGAAAGATAGACATAGTGTCCTATTCTATCATATCGGGTTCTGACCCTTTGGCTCTGGTTATTTTCGTGCCTGTTTATGCAGAGGGTAGGCTGAATAGGCTTGGCCACTGCTCAAAACACGGGGCATCCAATGATTTTCAAACAGACGCGCTATTTTGTGCTGCGGCAAACTGCCACTGTTCAAGCGCACCCATTGGCTCCATTGGGCCTTGCTGATTTGAACAGCAGAACCCGGAATCTTTTCTTCTGCAATTTGCGCGGCGACCAGATTCTGACAAGACTTGGGCCAAGCCGAACTGCGCGCAACCTTGTGCGCAGGAAATCCCCAATGCGGCTTCGGCTGACACGTCTCGGCAAAAGCAACTCCCCCTGTTAAACTCAGAAAGATCAATACAAGGCTTAATTTTTTCAACATGACGTTTTCCTCACTGGGAAAAATTAGTTTATACTAATTAAAATATATGAATAGTTGAATATATTCAAGTGGATTCAGATAAAGTCAAGCCACTTTCCCCCCTGAAGCACAACATTTATTCGTGATTCTTAATAAAAATCAATAAAAACAAGTCATAGCCTTGCTTATGCTATGATAAGACATAGTTAAACCTTGCAAAGACAAAGGAATACGGATGTTCAGTGCCCCCTGCGAACACATACCACTCTCACAAACCCGTGAAGTCGCAAAACTTCTCAAAGAAAATGATAATTTCCTGATTTGCCCCCATATCCATCCTGATCCCGATTCAATTGGTTCCGCTGTTGGTCTGTATCTGGGTTTACGCAAACTGGGAAAAAACGTACAAATCTATTTGCCTGAAGCCACTCCCCCCTATATGGACTATCTGCTTCAACATGCAGATGTTCAATTGGAACAACCCCTGGACATGAATCTGAAAATGATCTTTGTAGACCTGGGTACTCCCAAACAACTACATCCAGCCGTTAAACTGGTCAACCCCTGGTTAGATCTGGATCATCACTTGGGCCCTGTGACATTTACTAAATACGCGTTTATCGATCAATCCTCTCCAGCCACAGCAGATATTGTCTGGCGTATTCTCAAAGATTTGCGCTGCCCGCTCGATAAAACCATCGCCACAGTGCTTTACTCGGCCCTGGTCTTTGATACACGCAACCTTACCACCCCAACCACCCATCCTGAGACCTTGCGTCAGGCAGCTGAACTGATCTCTGCTGGCGCAGATCCCACTTATATCAATCAAATGCTGAATCAGCAAAAACCGATCAACCTGATGCGCCTGATGGGTGAAGCTTTTGCAAAGATTCAATCCAGTTTGGATGATACCCTGGTCTGGGCTGTGATCAGTCAAGAAATGCTGGAACGCTACGGCCTTGAAGAAACAGAATGTGATTATTTAATTTCCGATTTGCTCACCGTGGCGACTGCAGAAGTGATTTTATTGTTTAAAGAAACCAAACAGGGCTATGTCAAAGTCAGTTGGCGCTCAAAATGTCATATGGACGTCAATCAGATTGCGCGACAGTTTGGCGGCGGCGGCCACCATTTCGCCTGCGGCGCAAGAATCTCCATGCCGCTGAAACAGACCATCCGTCAGGTCGTCAGCGCCACCCAACAGGCGATGGAAGTCGCCCTGGTCGCAGCCTGAAGCCCAACCCAGCCCCCCAAGAACCTTGGTCTTCCCCCAGATAAGACAAAACCCCGCTTTTTAAAAGCGGGGTTTTAAATAAAAGGGTGATTGAGGCGCGCTCGGCAGGATTTGAACCTGCGACCTACTGATTCGTAGTCAGTTGCTCTATCCACTGAGCTACGAGCGCGTACGGAGGGAGTGGGATTCGAACCCACGGAACCGGTATAACCAGTTCGACGCTTTAGCAAAGCGTTGCCTTAAGCCTCTCGGCCATCCCTCCCCGAGGGAGGTGCGTTTCACCAATGCCTTGCTATTTTAACGTACCCTGGGTTGGGATTCAAGGGGATTGTGTGGAACAATCTCGATTCTTTTCACTCGCGGCATTTTTTCAGGTAAGATGCTAGAGAGTAAATCCAAAAAAAAGCAGATAAAATGTCGATTCTCAATAGCCAAATCTTACAATTGATCTCGACCCGCTTGCCTTTTTCACTCCTGAATTTATCAGCAAAAGGAGAGATTGAGGGGGTAGACGGTCACGTTCTGATTGCGGGTCGGCATGATTTAAAAGGCACAAATGCCAAAGAGCTTTTTCCCCAACTTGAGGGTCTGCTTCAGCTCAGCTCAGGTTTTGAATATTTTCAAAGTATTCAAACGGCCCCTGATTACCGCATTTTTGATGTTTACCTGCTGCAGAATGAGGCCTCTGCGTCTGGAGGACGGCTCCTGCTGGTCGTCGACAGCACCGCGCAACGTTTGGCCGAAAATAAATTTCAATATCTTTTTGAGCAGAGTACAGACGCCGTTTTGGTGCTCGACAGCCACGGCATTCGTGAAAGCAACGATGCCGCCGTTCACTTACTGGGCTGCGCAGATCAACAGGAATTACTGAGTTGTCGCCATTTGGCAGTATTTTCACCTGCCACACAACCCAGTGGTCAAGCTTCTATCGCCAGTTTTTTGGAGCAAACTGAAATTGCCCGTCAAAAAGGCACCCATCGCTTTGAATGGCTTTTTCAAAAAAGTTCGGGTGACTACCTACCCACCGAAATCACCCTGGTTGTGCTGCCCACTGTTCCAGAAGAAATTCTCTGCATTATGCACGATTTAACCGCACGTAAAGCGCTTGAGTGGGTTGCAGAGAGCATGGCCGCGCGCCGCAGTGCCGAAGCAAAACTACTAGAAAAAGAGCGTCTGTTTGAAGACATCGCAGCCAATGTACCGGGTATTCTGTATCAATTTGTAGAAGATCCACAAGGCCGTCAGTATTTTCCGTTTATCAGCCAAGGGGTCGAACATATGTTTGGCATCTCCGCCCACTCTGTCATGCACTCCCCCAATTCTCCCCTGCAAATTCACCCCGAAGACCAAGAATCTTACCAACGTGCACTCAAAGACTCAGCAGCAACCCTTTCTCCCTGGGGCTGGGAAGGGCGCATCCTCAGACACAATACGGGTGAACCCGTCTGGGTCAGAGGCAGGGCCTTGCCACAAAGCCTTGAAACTGGGGGAGTGTGCTGGACCGGTGCCATGCTGAATATCACCGAACGTAAACAGATTGAAATCGAGTTAGAACGTCAGAAACAGTTTGTAAGAAGAGTCATTGATACCATTCCCCATTTGGTTTTTGTAAATGATGAATCAGGTCATTTTTTGATGGTCAATGAAGCCACCGCTCGATTTTTCGATAAAACCGTCGAAGAACTTCAAACCTATAAAAGCCTGCCCCCTGAAAACCCCAGGCAAACCAATTTTCTTTTTTACAATGCCATAGATAAACAAGTGCTCATAGAACGTACGCCCATTCAGCTTGAAGAAAAAATTGCACTTAAAAATCGAGAAATCTGGTTTGACACCATCAAAACCCCAATTGAAACCCCCATGGGCCAAATCGGAGTTTTGGGCGTTTCAACCGATATTACCGAACGCAAACAGACAGAAGAACAGTTGCGACAGAATCAGGCCCAATTCAGCAGCGCTTTTGAAAATGCCGCCATCGGCATGGCCTTGGTTTTGCCCTCAGGCTATTTTCTAAGAGTCAACGACTCTCTCTGTCTGCTCTTGGGTTTTTCAAGCGATGAATTACTCCAGCGCTCCTTTCAGGAGATTACCCATCCTGAAGATCTGAGCGCCGACCTTGAATATACACAAGAACTGCTACAAAACAAACGCTCAAGCTATCAAATGGAAAAGCGCTATTACCATAAGCAGGGGCATATTGTTTGGGTTTTGCTCAGCATTTCACTGGTGCGTGATGAACAGGAGACCCCTTTGTTCTTTATTGCTCAAATTGAAGACATTACCCAACGCAAACAGGCCGAAGAAGCCTTGGTGGCAGCAAAAGAAGAAGCCGAGCGTGCCAATCGGGCAAAGTCTGAATTTTTAGCCAATATGTCCCATGAAATCCGCACCCCGCTAAACGCCGTGATTGGTTTTTCGGAATTATTGGAAAGCCAGGTCGAAAATATCCAGCAACGCAACTATCTGGCTTCTATCAAGGCAGGGGGAAAATCCCTTTTGACCCTGATCAATGATTTGTTAGATCTTTCCAAGATTGAAGCGGGTCGGCTTGAGATTGTGCCCGAAGCCGTCCGCTTACGGCATCTGCTCAGCGAAATAGAACAAATTTTTGCTCAAAAAACCGATGAAAAAAAATTACGCTTCATTCTCGAAATAGATCCAACCCTCCCAGAAAGCCTGCTTCTGGATGAAATTCGTTTACGCCAGGTTTTACTCAATCTGGTGGGCAACGCAATTAAATTCACCCATGAAGGCTATGTCGCCCTGCGCGCCATGGCCACCAGTTCCCCAGCAGATGCAAGCTCTGTTGACCTGATGCTGATAATCGAAGATACGGGGATCGGCATTGAACCCGAAGCGCAGGAAACCATCTTTGAAGCCTTCCTACAGGAAGACAGCCACACCACAAAACGCTACGGAGGCACAGGGCTGGGTCTGACCATTACCCGGCGCTTGGTCGAAATGATGAATGGCAGTATTCAATTGGAAAGTATCCCTGGCCAGGGCAGTATTTTTCAAGTTTGTCTTAAACAGGTTCCGATTGTCACGCTTTTCTCACATGAAGAACAGGAAAAAGAAAATCTGCCTGAACAAATTCTGTTTACCCCTGACAGCCATGTCCTGATTGTTGACGATGTAGAAATCAACCGTCGCCTGATGCTGGAAATGCTCAAACGCTATCAATTCAAGCTCTCAGAGGCAGAAAATGGCCAAACAGCTCTGGATTTAATTCAGCAGGAAAAACCTGACTTAATTTTTATGGATATCCGCATGCCTGTAATGGATGGCTACGAAGCCATCCAAATCTTACGCCAGGATCCCAAATTTAAAGACATTCCCGTCATTGCTCTGACCGCCTCAGTTTTAGAACAGGATCGCCACAATATTATGAAAGCGGGTTTTGATGTTTATTTGCACAAACCCGCAACCCTAAAACAAATTATTGAAGTCATGGCCAACTACCTCCCCTATTCCAGCCAGAGCAAACCTATTTCAGCCCCCAACCCATCAGGAGAATCAAACCCTGAACCGGATATTTCTCCACAAAAAAAAGCAGACTTTCAAGCGGTCTGGGATGAAAAGCTTAAAAAACTCTATGAATCAACACTTCGCAATAAAAACTTCAGAAAAATAGGCGAGTTTGCAAATGTCTTAGAAGATCAGGGAAAACGTCTGGAACTCTTGGCGTTCATCCAATTGGGAAACGATTTACAAAATGCAGTCAAACGCTTTGATATTGAAGCTGTAAACCGTATACTGGAACAGTTGGAAAATATTTTGCCTCCCTATCTCAATACTGAAAGCAAATCCGTTCCATGAAACAGGATCCCCCACTTCTTGCCAATATTTTGATCGTGGATGATGTGCCCGCCAATATTCAATTGGTCGCCTCGATTCTGGCAGGAGAAGACTACGAACTCTCCTTCGCCACCAGCGGCATGGATGCCTTAACCCAAGTCAAAGAAACTGATTTTGATTTGATTTTACTCGATTATATGATGCCCGGCATGGATGGCTTGACTGTCGCGAAACAACTCAAAGCAGAAACCAAAACCTGCGATATCCCGATTATATTTCTGACGGCAAAAACAGATGAGGAAAGCGTCATCGCAGGTTTTTCAGCGGGAGCCGCTGACTATGTTACCAAACCCTTTAACGCCTCCGAGCTTCTGGCAAGGGTCAAAACCCATTTGCAACTCAAAAGCTCCAGAGATGCGCTGCAAAAACGCAACCAGGAGCTTCAGGAGGCGATCCAAATGAAAAATCGCTTTCTGAGTATTGCTTCCCATGATCTCAAAAACCCCTTGGGGGTTGTGATGGGATTTTCCTCCATTCTCAGCAAATATCCCGTCATCATGGAGAACGATGAACTCAGTGAAATTGTCGATACGCTGTATAAAGCTTCAACCCGCATGTTTGAACTGATTACAGAATTGCTCGACACCGCAGCCCTTGAACTGGGGCGGATTGAACTGCAGATCAGCCGCGTACCGTTGCCGATACTCTTGCAACAGGTCGTTGCCCACTATCAGCCACAGGCCCAAACCAAAGATCAAGAACTTGAATTTAGCTTCGCAGAAAATACAAATCTGTGTGTAATGGGCGATTTTAACCGCTTGAAACAGGTCATTGATAATCTGCTCAACAATGCCATCAAATACTCTCCTATTGGCGCCAAGATCAAAGTTCATATTGCACAAGCAAACGAAAAAGCCCTGATTGAAATACAAGATCAAGGCCCTGGATTTAGCGAAGAAGATCTCAAAAATTTGTATGGCTATTTTCAGCGTTTATCAGCTCAACCCACCGGAGGAGAAAGTTCAACCGGCGTGGGGCTGGCCATTGTCAAACAGATTGTCGATTTACACCATGGGCAAATTTTACTAAAAACAGCACCCGAACAAGGTTCTATTTTCACTGTCGTCTTACCCCTCGACAGCGCATACTCCTAAAAACACCATCTCCAGAAAAACAGATAGATAGAGGAACCATGTGGTTTATTCAACCGCGCTTGAACTTTGCCTGTAACCAATGTGGAGAATGTTGCAGAGAAATGGATGTGCCTCTTTCGCACGCCGATTTGATCCAACTCAGACAAGCACACCCCCAAGCTGAACCTGAAAGCTTTGTCCGCAAACACCGTTCTCACCCCATGCACCCAGAAGCTGTTTTACTCGATCAGAATTACTTTATTCTCTACCTGCAACGCAGGGAAAGCGATGATGCCTGTGTATTTTTAGGTGAACAGGGTCAATGTCTGAATTACCCCGCCCGACCAAGGGCTTGCCGCAGTTTTCCCTTTGATCAACAGCCCAATGGCCGACTCAGAATCATGCCAGATATAGATTTTCTTTACCAGGATTACTGTGATAAAACGCCTGTCGAAAAAATGGCACTCCAAGAAGCCCGCAAACATCTGGCCTCAGGAAACGATGAATTTCACCGCTATCACCAAATTGTCGAACGCTGGAATCGCAGAGTAGAAAGAAAACAAAACCAGCAAACGCTCACGCATTTCCTGAGTTTTTTACTGACACTTTCCGAGATTTCAAACCAACCGCTTCCCCCCTCAGCCTAAGTCCAAATGCGCTCCAAGGGGGCAGATGCCAAATCCAAAATACGCTTGCCAATGCCATTGCCGAAGGCAACAATCACAATTTTACGTTTTTCACTGCCCGTAATTTTTTCAATCCTCCCCTCGCCCCACTGCGCATGATAGACCTGACAGCCTTCTACCAAAGACTGGCTTGGCAAGGGCGTATCCACAATTTCAGACAAACGCGAAAGGGCGGGAGCAGGTTCAGAAACAGGAGCGGCCACTTGGGGTAAATGTTTTTCAAGCTCTTCCAGAAAACGCGAAGGCTGCTGATATTGAGGAGCGCCATAAAAAGTACGCTGTTGGGCATGTGTCAGCCAAAGCACGTCCTGGGCGCGTGTCATCGCGACATACATCAGGCGTCGCTCCTCTTCGATCGGACCATCTTCACCATTTTCTTCAGCTGCAATCGCCCGGTTATGTGGAAAAATCCCCTCCTCAAGCCCCGTCACAAAAACAATCGGAAATTCAAGCCCTTTGGCGGCATGAATGGTCATTAAGGTCAGCAAACGCCCTTCTGCTTTGAGCCCATCAATATCCGACATCAGAGCAATCTGCTCTAAAAACCCCGCCAAAATACCTTCCGGCAGGCTTTCCTGATATTCGCGCGCAGCTTGAATCAAACTTTCAATATGGTTCTCGCGCTCTTCCGTTTCTCCGGGATCCCCTTTTTGCAATTCCTGGGCATAGCCACTGCCGGTATAGACCTGCTGTATCAATTCTGCCACGGTCTCAGGAGGCTTTTCGCGCAAGCCTTTTAGCCATTCCATCAAAGATTGGATCGCGGTACGGGCTTTGCCAGGAAGATTTACCAAACAAGCCGGACTGGAAAGGGTATCCCAAAGACTCAACCCTTCCCGTTCAGCTTGACGCTCAAGACCTTGCTGCGTTTTTGCGCCAATCCCCCGCTTGGGAATATTCAAAATCCGCTTCAAACTCAGATCGTCCAAAGGATTGTTCAAAACGCGCAGATAGGCAAGAATATCTTTGATTTCTTTGCGCTCATAAAAGCGAAAAGCCCCGATCAATTGATGGGGAATCCGCTGACGGATCAAGCGCTCTTCAAACAGGCGAGATTGCGCATTGGTACGGTAAAGAACACAGATATCCCCCAAAGCGTGCCCCCGCTCCAGGAGCTGATGGACCTGATGCACCACAAAATCAGCCTCTTGATATTCACTGCGGGCCTGGTAATACTGCAAGGGCAAGCCCTCGCCCCGTGTGCTGCGCAAAGTTTTATCAAAGCGATCGCGGTTATAGTCAATCAAGGTATTGGCGGCAGATAAAATCGGTTTTAAGGAGCGGTAATTTTGCTCAAGCTTAATCACAGCAGACTCGGGGTAATCAGCCTGAAAACCCAAGATAATCTGAAAATCAGCATGGCGAAAGGAATAAATACTCTGGTCTACATCCCCAACCACAAAAATATTGCGGTTTTTTTGAGAAAGCAACCGCAAAAGGTTGAATTGCACGCGGTTGGTATCCTGGTATTCATCCACCAAAACGTGTAAAAAATGGTTTTGCCAGCGTTCCCGCAAGTCTGGCTGTTCTTCCAGCAAACGCAAAGTCAAAAGCAAGAGATCATCAAAATCCAGGGCATTGTTGCGGGCCAGGCGTTCCTGGTAGAGATCATAAATCTTGGCAAGACTCAGCTCATGAAATTCAGTTGCCTCACGGCGAAAGGCATGGGGCAAAAGCCCACGGTTTTTCAAACCACTGACCTGCCGCAGCCAGGTACGGGCCTGCTTGGTTTCAAGATCAAGAGCAGACAAGACTTCGCGCATCAATTTTTCTTGATCTTCGGTATCGTAAATGACAAAAGAGGAAGTATAATTCAAGCGGTAAATTTCCTGACGCAAAAGACGACCACAAATTGCGTGAAAGGTACCTATCCAAAGACGATCCACAGCACTTTGGCCAATCAGGCCAATCAAGCGCTCCTTCATTTCTCGCGCAGCTTTATTGGTAAACGTCACCACGAGAATACGGGAGGGGGAAACACGTTGCAACTCAATCAGATGAGCCACCCTTTGGGTCAATACCCGTGTTTTCCCCGCTCCCGCCCCGGCAAGCACCAAAACGGGGCCACCGGGGTGTTCAACAGCGAGTTTCTGAGACGCATTCAGCATGCTAGAGCTTAATACGCATCCCCAGAACAGTTCCTCCACCGAAGGTAATTTCAAGGTTCTGATTGGGCATA
Organism: bacterium (Candidatus Blackallbacteria) CG13_big_fil_rev_8_21_14_2_50_49_14; assembly: GCA_002783405.1. Classification (NCBI taxonomy): domain Bacteria; phylum Candidatus Blackallbacteria; species bacterium (Candidatus Blackallbacteria) CG13_big_fil_rev_8_21_14_2_50_49_14. Next base: position 96,129 of record PFGG01000071.1, read on the forward strand.
ATCGCCAACTCCAGGCTGGACTGAGGCCCAATCGTCAAGCGTTGAAAGAGATTGGGAACAGGCTGGTCTGAAACATCTGAGTAATAGGTATTGTAGCTGTTCCCAAGTGCCAAAGTCAGATTCAGACGCAGGGCCATGGGCAATTCAAAAAGCTTGAAATTATAGGCCATACCCACCCCCAGATCGGGTGTCAGATAGGCACGCCCCCCCACAGTGCCTGGATCATATTGCAATCCAGCCAAAACCCCTGCAGAGAGGCCATCCATATCCATAAAACGCCACATCCCACGCACGGAAGGCAGCATACGTAAACCTGAATAGCTGAAAGAAGAGGCCATACTGGTATTGAAGGAGGTTCCCAGACTGAAATTTCCAATTCCGTAGTCATAGGAGAGGCCAAACATGCCCACCCCAATCGTATTACCAGGAGAAAAGTCAGCACTGCGTTGAATCGCCGCCTGTGAAGGCAAGGCTGAAAAAACGGATGCGGTAAAGAGACCCAATGAGATTGCTAAAAGTTTAAAACGTTTCATGATTATTTACCTCCTGCGGGGGATGCACTTGCTTCAGGGAACGGCGTAACGGAAGGGCTCGGAACAGGAGTCGAAGGGGAAGCGCTGGGAGTCGGCACCCGGTTTTCAATTTCCTGTTTCAGGGTTTTCAGGCTTTCAATAAACTTTGCGCTCATATCGGTCCAAACTTTGGCTTCGGCATCTTTGCGAAAGGTATAGGTCTGGCTGGTAAAATCAGCCGCGGCCCGATCGAAAAGTTGTGGTTCTGTCTTCACCACACTGCGCAGGGGATTTAAAAAGGTTCCCGAAAAAATATCCAGACCAATGGCCTCAATCGTCATATTGCTTTCATAGTAACTGCGATCCGTAAAGCTATCGAAAAAGCTTAAGTTCTGAACACTGGATCGTTCAAATTGATGTGAGCCAGAGACAATCACGACAATATCGGCTTGAAAACGGGCTCCCAATTGACGCACCGTATCAATATTTGCACCATTGCCTAAGAGGCTGCTGGAAATTTGAAAGGTTTCACGCACCAATCCCGAATCTTTAAAGTTTTTTTGAACCGATTCAAAAATTTTCTCTTGATCTTGAGATTGGAGTTGAGAATTGTAACTGTAATAGATCACGCCGATCCGCAAAGGAAATTTCACTTCAATTTTACGTTGCAGGGTATCGCGCAATTGCTGCTCTTCTTTGCTAATCACCGATTCGCCAATCAGCGAAGACAAAGCTGATCGATCTGAAGGTGAGGCCGAAGGAGAGGGCATGCTGGGAAAGGTAGCCGAGGAATAGGTCGGGCCGCAGGACGAAAGCCCCGCCAAAAGCCCTGGAACAAGCAACAGGGAGAGATACTTTTTCATTTTCTGAAACCTCTGTAAGTTGGAGTTGAAGAACATATATCTATCCTAACAATTAATTACTTAATTGTAAATATTTTATTTTACTTTTTTGTAATTATTTTTAAAAAGCCCAGCGCAAATTCAATTCTGGACGCACCCAAAAGGGATACCCCAAATAAACAGCGCCGGAAAAGCCAAAGTGATCGGTCATCATCAAATCAATCCCGCCCCCGGCCTGTAAAACCCAACCCATCATACTGGTAGGGTCCACAAAGCCAGGATTGCCCACCACAGGCCCTCCGACCAAATAGGTAAGACCAGCATTCAATCCTACAAAAGGATGTATCTGGCCCATGGGTTGAAAATAATATTTCCCACCCAGCAAAACAACCTGAAGCATCGCGGGTGACTGCCCCAAGTTCCAGAAACTATAATCCAGGTAGGTTTCAAGCTTTTCATCCAAACCTGGCAGACGCCAGCCCATTTTTGCGTGAAAAAAAGGCAAAACGCCATTCATGCCCGCACCCGCCTCAAGGCTGAAAGGATGGTGCTCAGGAGGAGCTGCATTTTGTGTTTCTGCATGAGCAGGGGAAGTTCCAAACACGAAAAAAGCGGCAAGCAAAGCGAAAAGCATCTTCATGAAAGGCAACCTTTCTTTCCACATTGTTTTGCATCATTGTACCCCGCCAGGAAGCAATGCCCCAACTGCTGACAAAGAATGAACCCCCGGTTGGACATTTTTCTCCAACCGGGGGTTCAAATTTCAATATTTCAAACAGCAAAGGGAATAAACTTAATCCTCTTTGCCTGGATGATGGGATTTCCAGGTTTCTTTGAGCACATCAAAAAAACCATGTTTTTTTTCTTTTCCGCGTTGCGTAGATTTTTCAGCCGTCACCAGACCGCCATCCTCCTGCATAGAAAAGCCCCCTTCACCTCGGCTCAGGCCTTTTTCAAGTACAAACAGACTTTCAAGCAAGGCCTTTTCTTCGCCACCCACCTTCTGCGGAACAGCCACTTCTACAGTCACCAAAAGGTCACCGCGTAAAGCACTGTTATTCAGAAAAGGAACGCCTTTATTTTTAAGCGTAAAAACGGTTCCAGGCTGAGTTCCAGCAGGAATTTCAAGCGTTGTGGGACCTTCAAGCGTGGGTATTTCGATCCGATCTCCCAAGGCCGCCTGAGCATAGCCCACAGAAACATGGGTATAAATATTCTGCTCCTGACGTTCAAAGACACCCTCAGCATCAGACAAAACATGCAGTACGATATACAAGTCGCCTGCAGGTCCACCCGAAAGCCCGGCATCGCCTTCTCCACTGACATGCAAGCGCACGCCACTGTCTATGCCAGGTGGAATTTTAATTTTCAAAGTCTTTTTCTTTTGCTCACGCCCTGCGCCTTTACAGGATTTACAGGGTGTCTCAGCGATATTCCCTTTGCCCTGACACTTGGGGCAGGTCGCGATATGCGTAAAGGTGCCAAAAGCCGTGCGCTGATGCTGCTGTATCTGCCCACTGCCCCGGCACATGGGGCATGAAACCACATTGGTTCCAGGCTCAAGCCCAGAACCTTCGCAGGTATCACATGACTCCAGGTGCTGAAGGTTGATTTCACGCTCCATACCAAAAATGGCATCGCGAAATTCAACCTCCAGATCCAAACGCAGATCAGAGCCTCTCTCAGCGCGTGAGCGAGAACTGCCCCCCCCGCCACGCTGGGATTGAAAGGGGTCGCGTCCACGTCCAAAAAAGGCTTCGAAAATATCTCCCAGCCCTCCAAAGCCGTCAAAACCGCCTTGGTATCCGCCCTGAAAGCCACCCAAGCCTGCATGACCAAAACGGTCATACGCAGCTTTTTGCTGAGGATCGCTCAATACGGCATACGCTTCAGAAATTTCTTTGAACATTTCTTCAGCGCCGGGCTCTTTGTTCACATCTGGGTGGTACTGTCGCGCAAGCCTGCGATAGGTCTTCTTCAGATCCGCATCTGTGGCTTCACGCGACAATCCCAATACTTCGTAATAATCTTTTTTAGACACTTAACTCTTCCGTTCAGTGAAAGTCAGAATCTGACTTATTTCACTTCCTCATAATCTGCATCGACGATATTGTCGTCTTCAGAATGCGAGCTGCCACCTGAAGAGGAGGAAGAGCTGCCCCCATCCTGTTTGTACATTTTTGATGAAGCGGCATACATGGTGTCTTTTAACTTGGTCAATTTGGCATTGATCTCGTCCAGATTATCACCTTCCAGCGATTTTCTCAGTTCAGTAATCGCAGCATTGACTGCGTCACGGTCTGAGGATTCAAGCTTATCGCCAATATCACGCAAGGTTTTTTCTGTGGTGTAGATTAAGCTGTCGGCCTGGTTACGCAGTTCGACTTTCTGCAAGCGTTTTTTATCTTCTGCCGCATGGGCTTCAGAATCCCGCTTCATACGCTCAATCTCATCCTTGTTCAAACCACCGGCATTGGCAATGGTAATTTTCTGTTCAGAACCTGTGCCTTTGTCTTTCGCTTTGACATTGACAATGCCGTTGGCATCAATATCAAACGTGACTTCAACCTGGGGTACACCACGGGGAGCAGGCGGGATGTTTTCAAGTGTAAAACGGCCCAAGGTTTTATTATCAGAGGCCATTTCACGCTCACCCTGAAGCACGTGAATTTCAACACTGGTCTGACCATCAGCTGCCGTTGAAAAGATCTGGCTTTTGCTGGTCGGAATGGTGGTATTGCGTTCAATAATGCGGGTAAAAACGCCACCTAAAGTTTCAATCCCAAGGCTGAGTGGAGTGACGTCAAGCAAGAGAACATCCTTGACTTCGCCGCCCAAAACACCGGCTTGAATCGCAGCGCCCAAGCCCACAGCTTCATCAGGATTCACACCTTTATCAGGTTCATTGTTGATAAATTTGCGAATGGCTTCCTGAACGGCGGGGATACGGGTTGAACCGCCCACGAGAATGACCTTATTGATTTGGCTGGCCTGCAGACCAGAGTCGCTCATGGCTGCACGCATGGGCCCCATCGTGCCTTCAATCAAATCAGCACAAATTTCTTCAAATTTGGCACGGGTCAATTTCACATTCAAATGCTTGGGGCCCGTCTGATCTGCGGTAATAAAAGGCAGATTGATTTCTGTTTCAAAGACAGAGGAAAGCTCAATCTTGGCTTTTTCAGCTGCTTCTTTCAAACGTTGCAGGGCCATTTTATCTTTGGAAAGATCTACACCCTGATCACGTTTGAATTCATCAATCAACCAATCAATAATGCGCTCATCAAAGTCATCGCCCCCCAGGTGGTTGTTCCCGCTGGTCGCCTTTACTTCAAAAACGCCATCACCCAGTTCCAGGACAGAAACGTCGAAGGTTCCCCCACCCAAGTCAAAAACAAGAATGGTCTGTTCATGGCCTTTGTCCATACCATAGGCCAATGAGCTGGCAGTAGGTTCATTGATAATACGCAGAACTTCCAGACCTGCAATCGTGCCCGCATCTTTGGTCGCTTGACGCTGAGCATCATTAAAATAGGCAGGAACGGTAATAACGGCTTGTGTTACAGGCTCACCCAAATAAGCTTCTGCGTCTTGTTTGAGCTTACTCAGAATCATGGCAGAAATTTCTTGGGGAGTATAGGTCTTGCCCAGAACAGCAACTTCCACCATATTGTCCTTGCCACGCTCAGTGTGATAAGGATAGCGGGTGCGCTCCTGCTGGGTATCATCCCAACGGCGGCCAATAAAACGTTTGATTGAATAAATCGTATTTTCTGGATTTGTAATCGCCTGGCGCTTGGCAATCTGGCCCACCAAACGCTCACCTGATTTTGTAAACGCGACCACAGAAGGGGTCAGGCGACTGCCCTCTGCATTTGGTATAACGACTGGTTTTCCACCTTCAAGTACGGCTACAACAGAGTTCGTCGTGCCAAGGTCAATTCCAACTACTTTACCCATAACGTATGTCTTAATCCTCCTTGCTTAACTCAGCAAAACTTGTTCATATTCTAAAGTGCACAGGGTGCTTAATCTTCTTTGGATACCTTGACCATCGAGGGTCTCAGCACCCGTCCATTCATCTGATAACCCTTTTGAAACTCAGCAATTACAGTTTCATCGGGGTAGTCATTGGTGGACTCACTCATAATCGCCTCATGGTATTCAGGATTAAAGGGCTGTCCTACCGCGTCAATCACTGCAACACCTGATTTTTGAAGCACGTCCAAAAATTGTTTATGAATCATTTTGACGCCCTCTACAAAATGGGAGAACTCTTCTGGTTTCACTTCATTTTGCAAAGCACGCTCAATATTATCAATCACCTCCAGCAGGTTGGTGACAATCTGTTGACCAGCAAATTTAATCAAATCTTCACGTTCCCGAGCCACTCGGCGCTGATAATTCTCAAAATCGGCAGCAACACGCATCAGTTGATCATTTCTGGTTTGCAATTGTTCAATTTGAGTTTTCATTTCAGCAAGCTCTGAAGGATTCGTGGGGGGCGCTCCAAAAACAGCTGCGGCCTCCGAAAGATCCTCTTCAAGAGAAATTTCTTCAATGCTCTCTGCTTCAAGATTCGCATCAGAAGATTCTTCTATATTCTCGATCTGAATTTGCTCATTTTCTGCGGATCTTTCATTCATTCCGCTTACCTCCGGTTCAGCTAAAAAATCTGGTTAATGTATGTGTTAAATTATTGGCAACAGTCTGTAATAGTCCCATCACCTTAGCATAATCCATGCGGGTTGGCCCAAGAATGCCAATCATCCCCAAAGCTTTGGTGTCGATAAAATACGGAGTGGCCACAAAACTGCAATTTTTCAGTTCCTGATAAAAATTTTCGTATCCAATCAGGCAGTATACATCACTTTTCTTGGTTTGAACCTCCTGGTTCAAACGCTGAAACAATTGATGCACAAACTGATCCTGCTCCAAAAATTGCAAAATCGGATAGGCGGTTTCGGTCGTATGAAACTCTGGTTCTTTGAGTAAATGCGAGGTTCCGCTTAAATAAATTTTCTCTTCGCGTTGGGCCTGCGCATAAATTTCAGAAACCATTTCCAAAACCATCGATTTATAATTGAGAATTTCTCTTTCCAAAGACCCCGTTGCAATCCGGTGAAACAACTCGTTCAAAGAGATATTGTCGTTGAGTTGTCCATTGAGATAATTGGTGAGCATCGAGAGCACTTCAGAATAGACCGGCTGAGAAAGACGAATGACCGATTGGCGGCGAATTCCCCCTACATAGGTCAGGCTCAGAACCATGGAATCTTCATCAATCGGCAACATGTGTACAGAATTGACAGGGTTGCTGCGAATATGAGGCGTTTCTGCCACAGCAATGCTTTGGGTGGCATCGGATAAAATCCGAATGGCTTGAAACAGAATTGCATCTACTGCTTTGGATGTCTGCTCCAAACGACGCAAAAATTGGTTTTCTTCAAGTGTCGGCACATAGGATTCCATTAAATGATCCACAAAAAACCGATACCCCTTATCCGAAGGTACCCGGCCGGCCGAAGTATGCGGTTGAATCAATAAGCCGGCATCTTCCAGCTCAGCCATTTCATTGCGAATGGTTGCAGGACTGAGTCTAAAAGAATGGCGTTTGCACAGCGTGCGGGAACCCAAAGGCTCACCATGGCTAATATAATCCTTGATGATGGCACTCAAAAGGTTTTGTTTACGTTCAGATAATTGAAAATCAGGCAACATAGACACTATTTCCAGATTTCTTAACCTGCGTTTATTTTAGCACTTTATTATCGAGAGTGCCAATAACTTCTCTGAATACAGACCAAACGATGACTGTCACTTGTTTTGAGAGAGGGGAGAACAAGGCAAAAATTTGCCGTCTGAGGTCAAGGTATTATAACATGATCCCTGATCGCGGATAAAATGTATTTTTTATACTTAATAATTATGGAAAAGGAGAACGCCATGTCCAGACAATTATTGCTGACGGGCAGCCTGTTTATCAGTCTTTTAGTCTCTCCTGTTTCCCCTCTGCAAGCAGCCACCACCCAAGTGGTCGGCTATTTACGCGACTCCCACAGTGTATCCATGACCTTAAATGGTCAAAAATCCGGGTTCAGAATTTTTTCTCCTGAACCCTCTCAAATCGTTGAAATTGAAGAAAGCATGCAGGATCTGGCGCGCAACCTGAATCATTACGCCCAGGGACGTCCTTTGCAAAGTGATGAGATTCGGCCCATTTATAACGGTCGGCATTATTTGATTCAATACCAGGAGCAACCGATTCTTGAAGTGTCTCCTGCCATGGCCCAGGCTTTGGGTCAAAGTCAACTCTCAACCCTGATTGGGTTGACAAACCAACTGAGAAAAAGTTTGGGAGCCCGGCCTTTGCGCAGCTTCCGTTATTTGAGTCCCACCGCAGAGGGAGAAACAGGTTACGCATCCTGGTATGGAGGCTATTTTCATGGCCGTCGTACTGCCAACGGAGAAACCTACGATATCAATAAATTCACGGCAGCCCACAAAGCACTGCCCTTTGGAACCCAAGTTTTGGTAACCAATCTTGAAAACAAACAAAGTGTGGTTGTTAAAATCAATGATCGCGGCCCTTTTAAACCAGCCCGGATCATTGATCTTTCCCCTGAAGCCTTTAAACAAATTGGCTATTTGGGCAAAGGAGTTTTAAAAGTGAAACTGAGTGTTTTGTCCTGATCTCAGGCCTTACTCTCAAAACGCCCTGGGGCATAAATTGCTCCAGGGCGTTTTGTGCTTTAGGGAATATACTGCCAGAAGTCAGTATAGTAAGAATGTCCTGTCGCAAAAGGATCCACGGGACTGCTGGGATCATAGAGCAGAACATTGTTGCCACTGTCTTTGCCACCCAAAACATAGAAGCGGCCCTGTAGCCAGGCCGAAGTCTGTGCCCAGCGTGTTCTGACGGGAATCGTAGCATCTTTTGTCCAGGTAATCGCGGTGGGATTGCTCAGATTGTCAATCACACCAATCCCAAGATCTGAACTCAGCCCGCCATTCGGCGCAGAACCAGAGGCAGTCGTACCGCCCCCATAGACAAAAATCCTCCGATTGACAGGGTCAAACCCGTGTGAACCATAGCCTCGCGGCACATAATTGGCACTGTTGTTTGAGGTCAGCTGTGTCCAGGTATTGCTACCCGTATGATACACCCAGATTTTTGAGTTAAATGGCATGCCCGTAATGACCTCGCCTCCCCCCAGAATATAAAAGCGGGAGTTGGCAGGATCACTGATCATATCAAAGGCATTGAGCAGATTAGCGGGGCCGCCGGTGAAGGTGACTTCACTCCAGGTGGCGGTCGCATTGGCTTCATTAACCGTCAATTTGAAAATTTTATTTAAAAAACTTGCCCCCTCTGCGCCACCATATATATAAAGTGAGTTATCTGCTGGATTCCAATGCATTTTATGCAGAAAGAGCATTTTTTTAGGCCCTGAAATCGTGATCTGTGTCCAGGTATTATCACTGGGCTTGTACATCCACAGATCATCCAAACCACTGGCCCCATTGAGTGTCGGGCAGGACAAGGCCGAATCACAACTCCAGGTAATTCCACCATAAATAAACATGCGGTCATCGGCAAAGGTAGCGCCATTTTTCCAAGCTGCTGCATGGTACATACGTTTGGTAAGATTGGCTGGAACATTGCCATTCGGAGCGGTAGCAGAATGCCCTGAAAGATTTTCCCAGAACGAACCCTCGGAATAGGCCATCAGGGTATTGGTGGGGAAATTATAATTCTGACGCGCATCATTGCCTGCAAAGAAATAAATCTTGCCATTTGCATCAGGATCCACCACAGCCGTTCCCCCCATGCGCCCATGAACTGCTGACAAGGCTCCAGGGTCGACAATATTGGGCATGCGTTGCGCACGTGACCATTTGGTCGAAGAATCCAGAACCGTAAATTTGACAAGCTTGGCTCCCGAATTGCTGGTATCATTGCTTTGGCCATCAGGGTTCACCACCCGCACACGGTATTCACCGGCACTGACCCCATCAGGCAAACCAGCAATAATCTTCGTGCCATAAGACGTAACATTCTGAAGCGTCACCACCGAACTGGGATCCGCAATTGAAACCAATTGCACCCCAGAGTAATAGGGAAGCACACCAAAATTGGTAGTACGGGTCGCATCAATAGCCGCCCCATTGATGGTCAGGGTCACCGGAAGATTATTCGGCCAAGAGGCCGGGCAAATCGGTTGTTTACAATCTGTCGCACCCGTCAGTTTGGTCAAATCGGTTTCAATTTCAGGGGCAGCAGAGTTGGCAAAGGTGACAAAGGGAGTCGAGGTATGCATCTGACCATCGGCATTGACCAGACGCAGATAATAATTCCCGGCGGGCAAATGAGGCAAAATTCCGCGCACAGAACCTGAATTTTGATCAATAATCGTCACGCCATCCAAATACGCATCCTGCGGATTAAAGGCGGAATTGGGATCTTTAACCACCTGAACATAGGAACCGGGTAAAATATTCGAGGCAGTAAAATAAACGTAACCAGAATCTGGATAGTTAGGCAAAAGCATCGATTTATAAGTCACAGGGCCACTGGGATAACTGATCCCCAAGATTTGCGGTGTACCCGCCAAGGTTGCTCCCCCATTTGTCACCGTCAACTTAGAAGGTGATTGGGCAGCTTGCCCGTCTGGATTCACCACGGTAATCGTATAATCGCCTGCGGGCATTCCAAAAATGGAATCTGAATTCAGCGTCAGCTGAGTTGCGCTTCCTGTTCCACTGATAGCCTGTTTCGCGCCAATATAAATCGAAGCCCCACTGGCAAAGCCACTGCCATTGATTGTCCAGGTGACCACGGCATTGGGATCGAGAATATTATTGCTGATCGAACTCGGGCTGACTGAATTAATCACAGGCGCAGCCTGATTGGCCAGAGGCTGAATCGTGAGACAGGTACCTGAAGTGGTATAGCTAAAATTATCAGGCCAGGTCATTTTGATCTTGTATTCCCCTTGTGGAAGCCCGGCAGGCACCACAGGAATCGCAACCAGCGACGTTTTTACCCCTGTAATCGGGGCACTGTATTCTGTGCCGTTGGCTGTTCCCCCGTTGCGGATATATTTGATCTGCACCCCCTGCTCAATGCCTGTTCCATTGACATTAATCGCCAAAGTCAAATTGGGAACAATTTGAGCCGGTGTACAGGAGGTGACTTTGCGCTCACGGGCCTGCATTGTAAAAACAGCACTGCCCGTATCTGAAAGCACAGGTTGCAGACTGACCACCCTGAAAAGCTTTAAATCATAGGCAGAAGTATTGGGAAAAAGTGTTCCCGGTGTAATCGCCATGCGGGCGACCGAAGGCAGTTCCACCAATTTCTGAGTGATGGCCGAGCTTCCCATCGTAAAGCTATGGGGACGTTCAAAACCACAGCCCTTGGCCACAACACGGTTGTTTTCACTGTCAAAACCTTTTTGAGGATAAACATAGGAGATTCGTCCTACTCCCGGCCCTTCAGCAGTCGTGATCGTTCCCGTAACACTCAATTTCCCCTGATTGACATCTGAAACTTCCAAATTGGGGTTCACAATTTGAAGCTTATTATAGCCTGTAAACTGATCGCCCCCTCCAGGTAAGTCTGGGAAAAGCAGTTTGGTTGGAATAATCGCCAGAATCTGAAATTCATTGATATAAAATCCAGGCAAAATCAACTCGGAAAGGTAGACCAGTGAGTCAGGTTTAAAATTTGCGCCTTGAATCAAAACAGGTGCAAATTCAAGGGTATTCTGATCAAGACTGCGCAATAGATTTCCTTGGTAGGTCAGCACCTGGGCTTGCAATTCCTCAATGGTGGTCGTGGGAACAATAGGCTGCGCGCGTAAATAGACCCCAGCAATCACAGGCACACTTGAAACAAGTCCGCCGGCATCGGTCACCGTATAGCCATTTGCCAAGCCCCCCTCAATCCGGCCAACCGCACTGTCAGGATTCATGATCAAGATATTATAGGCTCCGGCGGCGACGCCAGCGGGCACAGTCGCCACAATTTGGGTTGAGCCTGTTCTTGAAACGACCGTCAAAGGAATTCTTTCTAAAAAGACCTGGGCTGTAGCTGAAAAATTTGAACCCGAAATCGTAAGGGTCTGGGCCGCATTATTTGCACCCGAAACAGGGCTGACGGTATTGACCACGGGCTGGGCATTGCGGAAATCAGCCAAAGCTCCGTTGCCACAGCCCAAAACATAGGTTTGCTGAGCACTGCGGTTATTGCTATCGGTTACTTTGATCGTAAAAGTATAGGTTCGCAAATTGATATTGCCGTCAGGCGTTCCGCTCAAGCTGACGGTATCAGAGGTGCTCGTCCCGACAGAAAGCCCCGGAGGCAAAGTTCCTGTACTGCTCCAGGTATAGGGGCCTTTACCATACATTGCTTTAAAGGCTTGATTATAGGCGCTTCCCGCATTGGCAGGCGCAATCGAGCCTGGAAAAATCTGCAAGGAGCGCACGACAAGATTATAGGCTCGCTGGGTCGTTTGGGCACCATTGGTAACGGTCAGAGTAAACGGAAAGGTTCCTATTTCTGAAGTTGTTCCATGCAAGGTGACGGTATTATCGGGAACACTCAGCAAACCATTGAGGGGCGCAGGTGAACCCGTGACATTCCCGCCTGTCGCACTGGTAAAAGACAAACCGGCGGGCAATCCTGTCGTTCCCGCAAACTGCCATAAGTAGCCTGTCACTGTACCATTCCAAACCTTAAAGTCTAAACTGAAAGGCTGATCTACATCCACGTAAAAGGTATTCAGATCCGGCGTAATGGTATAGGTCGTAGGAGCAGGTGTTGGAGCTGGAGTTGGGATGACAACAACACCCCCTCCACCGCCGGTAGTGGTTCCACCGCTCGTGGTTCCACCGCCACCACCACCGCCACCGCCACCACCGCCGCCACCGCCGATACTGACAGATTCAGCGGTAAGGGTAACTTTCAATTGCGCACGGTTGACTTCACCGGCTTTAAGCTTCATGGTTTGCTTGGCAGAGGCAATAACCGCTTTTAATTTATCGCGTACTGAAACATAAAAAACAACTTCTTTCTCTTTGCTGCCCCGCATATCGATGCGAATTTGACGACTGATACGGTCTTTTTCAACATCGGAGCGTGAAAACGTCGAGCGATACAAATTCTGACGGGTCGCAACCTCGGTAATTTCCAATTGAAGTTCTTCAGCGGCCATCGGAATGGCTTTGATGCCGAATTTTTGAGAAAGAGGCCAATAAATCTGAACGCCCAAACCTGCGGTTTGGTTAGCAAGAGATGACGCTGGAGGCGTTTGTGGAGCGGTTCCCAAGGCAGGAGGCGCGCTGTCGTTTTGACAGGAACTGAGAACCATGATTAAAACAAGAAAAATCGACCAGAATGGCATTATTCAATCTCCAGTTCGACTAGCGCCACTTGGGGATCAATCGCTGGAGGGGGGGCAACAATCAAAACCTTAACTGTCAATCCCAATTTTTCTTGGTTCAGTGGAGAAATACGCACCTCAGCAAGACCTGGTTTGAGCGCTTTGATTAAGCGTTGGCCAATATCCAAAGACAAAACATCTGGCTTCAGGTTTTCAATTTTGAGCTGTTTTTGAATTTGATCGAAACTCAGTTTGCGTTTGTCGCTCATTTCGACATCCCCCACCAACATGAGCTCTTCTCCGACCTGAAGCTGCAAATTCTCACTGGTAATAACTTTCAAAACCGTTGCGATAGAAACAGGAGAGGCTGATGGCTGTGGCTTTTCTTGGGGCAAAAGAGCCCGCACTGGTTCTTTTACGTCTGTAGGTGCAGAGACTGTCGTATTGACGCTTTGAGCACACCCTCCCAGAATAAACAAGACAAGACTATTCACCAACAAAAATTGCAATCCAGACTTCATCTAACTTCGCTCTCTTTTCTCTCACTCACATCAGCAAGTATGTAGACAGATGTTCTCACGTCATTCTTGTCGAAAAAAACTGACTTAGGCTGTGGTTTAAAATAAAGATTTAAATAAACAGAAAAGGACTCTTAAAACTTCAGCAGCTCAATTGAGCTGCTGAAGTTTTAAGTCATTGTTTAAGAGTTTGAAGTAATTTTTCAAGCGCCACCTGCTCGGCACAACCTGGTGACAGAATAACTGAAAAAGTCTGCTCATCACTGTATACTTCCAGGGCGCCAGACATTTTCACACGATGTTGAATATGAACGTTCTGATTTTTCAGAGCAGCTTCAAGTCTGACGCGTAATGCCTGAATTTGTGTTGGTTCCAAATTGCGCTCGACGGGCTCTCCCCCATGGTATATTCCACTGGAACTCAAAGCAGGGCTCACCGGACGATAACTCAAATGCGGTCGAGGCTGGGAAATTATGACATATAAATTGCCGCTGCCATCAGCATATTTTACGCTGAGATTGTCTTTTTTACATCCTGCCAGCATCAAACCGAATCCAAGCAAGCCGCCAATCAACAGTATCCTGAAAATCCGCATTTTATCACCTTATGTTCATCAGGTCTTGC
>PFGG01000072.1:0-106375 GCA_002783405.1 bacterium (Candidatus Blackallbacteria) CG13_big_fil_rev_8_21_14_2_50_49_14
GACCCTGCTCTATGCCTCTGTTCTTGCTTTTCTCAACTGAACTCAAAAATTCAGTCTTTCATTCTGAAGCACTGATTCTGTGCAGGCGCAAAGCAGAAATCCAGCTCTGAGTGCTATGATTAAATCAGCGAGAGTTTCAGGAAAAGAGGCAATACAAATGGCTCAAGAACAAAATGAATCCCAATTGATAGAGGAAGAAGAAGATTTGGATGAAGCACTGGGAGAGGATTCTGATGTATCTTATACCCTGCTAACAGATGGGCACGAAGAATATGAGAGCGCAGATGAAGAGCTGGATGGGGGTGAAGACGATGATTATTACGACGCCGATGATAGCTACGACGGCGATTTCGATGAGGGAGGGGGAGACTCAGGTTTCTAAACCCAGGTGAGTGTTCCCCAACTCCCCCAGCAGGAGGATGCGCCAAAACGCTATCAACGGGCTTTAAAAGCAGAATCAGAAAATGATAGGCTCTTGGCCCTTGAACTTTATCAAAACCTGCTTCACGACGCGCCAGATTTTCCCAATCTTCACTACAGATTGGGTATTTTATTGCATCAGACAACGCCCTTTGAAGCCATCCCCCATTATCGGGAAGAACTTCGTTACCGGCCTGATTTCTGGGGCTGCCGCAATAATTTAGCTTTGTGCCTCGAACAGACAGGCCAGTATGAAGCAGCCCTGGCCGAGTTCCACAAAGCCCTTCAAGACTGCCCAGCACAGGCTGAGGGTGAGCAAGCACGGATTTTGGAAAATATCGGTGATCTGTTTTTTACGCAAAATAAACTCCGTGAAGGTCTTGGCTATTTTCAACGGGCACTTGCCCTGCAGGCCGTGAACCCCCGACTCCAACTTAAAATTGCACGTTCTCAGCAGCGTCTGGGTCAGATTTTAGAAGCGATACAATCGCTCAAAAAATCCCTTCAACTGTACCCCCAATCCGCAAAAACCTGGTTTTTACTCGGACATCTCCAGGCGGGGCTTTTGCAGTTTGAATCCTCCTATGCAAGTTACCTGATAGGGTTGAAAATGCCCTGTTCAAACTATGAAAAGGCTTTGGCCTGTCTGCACATGGCACATGCCCTGAGCGAAACAGGAAAAATAGAAGAAGCAGATGCGATCTTGTCGCAGGGCTTGAACTATGAAGCTTTAGACGGCTTGCGCCTGGCCAAAGCCTGTCTCTTGCCCCCGATTTATCGAACGCAACAAGACCTCATCCTTTGGCGAAATAGATTTGCAAACGCACTCCAAGCATTCCAAGCAAGTCCTTTTACCCTGCGAGATCCTGTCCGCGAAGTGGGTTCCCTGCCCTTTTACCTCCCCTACCAGGGTGAAAATGATCGCGCTTTGCTCGAAAAGCTTTCTGCCATCTATCAAAGCATTTTGCCCCCCGATGAAGAAAAACCTTCCCGCTCAAAATCCAATCGCCTGCGCCTGGGTATTGTCTCTCATTATTTTCACAAACATTCTTTAATGGAATGCTTTGGAAATCTGATTTTGGCCTTGCCTCAGGATAGATTTGAACTTGGTTTTTTTTCCCTGGATCCCCTGCTAGAAGATCAGGTCACTTTAAAGCTCAAACAGCGTGCAGATTATTGGGATGATCTGCCCCATGAGTTAAAGGCACAGCGCAAAGAAATCCTGAAATGGCATGCCGATATCCTACTTTATACCGATCTCGGTACACATCTTCCCACCTGGCTCTTGGCCCATTCCCGCTTGGCCCCCTTGCAATGGGTATTGCCCGGACACCCCGTCACTTCCGGCTTGAAATCAATCGATGGCTTTGTCAGCAATATTTGGTTAGATACCCCAGAGGCACAGGCACATTATACAGAACCCTTGATTCGGCTTCCGCTGATGCCCGCTTACGTTCCCTTGCCTCAAGCTGTAAAAACCAAGTTCAGTCGTTTAGATCTGGGGCTGCCAGAAAATAAAAGAATCTATCTCTGTCCTGTCAGTTTGTATAAAATTCATCCCCAAATGGATCCCCTGTTTAAAGCGCTTTTGGATCAGGATCGCGAAGGCATTGTCCTGATGCTGAACCGCCCCCAATCGCTCCTTGACCAGCATTTGAAAGAAAGATTTTATCAAAGCATCGGTCCCAATGCTGAAAGAATCTGGTTTGTGCCCTGGTTTACCCCTGAACGCTTTCTTTCGCTCTTAAGCAACTGCGAAGTTTTACTTGAACCCTTTCCCTTTGGCAATGGCACCACACTGTTTACAGCTTTTGGGATGGGCATACCGGTAGTGACCTTACCAGGCAGCTTTGCCAGAGGTCGGTTTGCCCATGCATTTTACGAACAAATGCAATTGGGGCATCTTGTGGCAAACTCAGAAAAAGACTATCTTGAAAAAGCGCTCAGTTGGGCAAAGCAAAAGGAGTTAAGGCAAGCAGTTTCTCAAGCCATCATCCAAGCGCATCCCCGCTTATTTCAAAACCCGGAAGCGCTCAATACTTTTTGTGAGGCCCTCTGCAAGGCACATGAACACGCCAGATGAGACTCAGCATAAAAGGGTTTAGCCCGACAGATACAGCGAAGCAGCAGGAAGTAAATCATGCACCATGAAGTAAAGCAGTTTTGGGGTGAGCCGAAAGCCATTACGGAACCTGAAAATGTTCACTATTTACTTGAACATTACAGTTGCAAACAGGAAGATCTTGAATATTTCAGACGCATGGTAGATACCCTGCTCTACGAGTTATTGCGCAGCCGCAAACTGGAAATTCACAAAATCGAAAGCCGGGTCAAAAGTTTATCCAGTCTTGAAGAGAAAATTAAACGCAAAGGCTATGCATCCCCTACGCAAATTACAGATATTGTCGGCATTCGCCTGATTTGCTATTTGGAAGATGAAACGGTTTCGATAGCAGAGATGATTGAAGAAGAGTTTGAAATTGACCTGCAAAACTCCATCAATCAAACGCAACTCAAACGACATTCAAGAGAATTTGGCTATCAATCAATTCATTATGTGGTCAGGCTCAACGACAAGCGCAAAAAATTACCTGAATGGGCAGCTTATTCTGAAACAGCCTTTGAAATCCAAGTCAGAACGATATTGCAACATGCCTGGGCTTCGATCGAGCATATGTTGCAATATAAATCCCTGAGTGAGGTGCCTGCTCATTTTTCACGGGATTTTTTGATCATTTCAGCCCTGCTTGAAGACGCCGACCACCATTTTCAAAATTTAAAGCATTTGATCGAAAAACAAAAAATTGACGACAGCAATAATTTTGAGCAGGGTTTTTTGGATCGCGCCATCGATCGTTCCTCGGTGGTGGCCTTCTTAGAAACCCCCTTGGTGAAATATTGGACAGAACAGGCCCTTCAGGCAGGATACCGTCCCAGCGGAGAAACCGATATGGCCCGTTCACCCGCAACCACCAGTTTATTGGAATTTTTGGAAAAACTGGAAATAACCAATATCAGCGCCTTAAATACCTATTTAAACAAGCTCAAAGGGGAAGGAGAGGCTTTTTTAAGCCAACTCAGAAAAGAGGTAAAACCCAGCATCGTTTTAAATGCCGTACCCCAATACCTGATACAGCACTTGCTGCGCTATGCCTTTCGAAACGATCCAAAAGTGTTTCGTGTGATCGAACAAAAATCACTCGGCCAGGAAGTACGCCAAAATATGTTAGATATTTTGGGTCTGCAAGCCCCCGAAGCCCACAAAAAATGAAAAAGCCTTGAAAGAATCGCTTTCAAGGCTTTTCAAACCTAGCTGGGGTGCCTAAACTTTAAAAATACTGTCGCTTAAACTGGCAGGAAACGACAGACTGGGCAAAGTGAGTCTGAAAAAGGGTTCTTTGCCATTGGCATCGCTGTACATTTCCCAGAGCATAATGCCATAGGTCGCGGGATCATAGCCAATATATTCAAAGCTGATCCGTGAATCCAAGCTATTGGTACCTGAGGTAGATACTTTGAGGATATTGATCTTGCTGCCGTTCAAAGTGGTCGTCCCCACCAATTCTGCAACATAACCACTTGAGAGACGACGAACCACCCCAAAGAAATCATTATCATCCAAGGGATAGCCATTGTTGGAAGCGACACGTTCGTCGGTCTTGTCGAGATCCGTGGTAATAAAACTGAGGTTTCCACCGGGACGAATCTTTACCTTGGTACCTGAACCTGAAGTGTAAAGCACCTTTGCACCTGAAGCACCAGAGGAAGAATAAGAAACTTCAATTTTCACCTGGTTGGGCTGTTTTGTGTACATTTTCAACTTATTCGTGGTCACTTTGCCTGTTTTAAGGTTTTTCTCAACCTTTTCAACAGAGGCATCAATAAATGGCGCACTTTTGACTTTGTTTAAGAGCTTTTGAAGTTCTTGTTGCCCTTTTTCTTTGGCACTCAGCTTGGGAACCGCAGTGGCAGTGGGTTTGGGAGTCGTCGTGGTCGTCGTAGGTTTAACTGTCGTGGTTCCGGTAGTAGAACTTGTAGTGGTGGTTGAAGGGCGGGTTGGCGTGGTGGTCACTGGAACAGGCAGATTATCATCAGTTGGTCGAATATCGAGTTTATCCAGCTTGGCGCTGATTTCTTCTAGGCCTGCCATAATTTTGGGAATTGCGGCTAAAAGTTCAGCATCTGATCTGCTCGAAGTGGTCAATCCTGTGCCCGTGGTAAGGCTCGTCGATACGCTGTTCAGGTCATCTTTACTGCCACAGCCGGGCAATAAAAGTCCCGCTGATAATAAACTGGCCGATAGAACGCGAAGAATGGCAGGGCGAAAGCTCGTCATGTCGTCTTCTTTACTCCCCAGAGGTTAATTTTTGGTTAATCTGAATTAATTATAGATTAAGAAATTGAAAGCTTGCGCGTGAGGGAACCAAATACATAAGATTATTATACCTGATGATCCCTGACTAAATCTTAAAGGTACTGTCTGGCAAGGAATCCAGATACTCAATGGTGGGCAAAACCAATCTGAAATAGGGTTCTTTACTGCCACTCTTGTCAAAGATTTCCATCATGCGAATGGCATAGGTCTTGGGATCATAGCCGATATGTTCATAGGCGATGCGCGGGTCCAAAGAATTGCTACCTTCAGCGGTTACTTTCAATACATGAATTTTGACACCCGCAACAGTCGTCGCACCAATCAACTCGGCCTTATAGCCTGAAGACAGACGGCGGTAAACCCCAAAGAAATCAGTGCTGTCGAGTAAATATTTATTCACAGAGATCAGGCGGTCGTCTGTTTTGGCTAAATCGGTGGTCACAAATCCCAAGGCCCCTCCAGGACGAACTTTGACCTTGGTGCCTGAATCAGATGTATAGGTTAATTTGGTGCCTGAACTGCCCTTGCTTGATTGAATAACCTCAATTTTAACCACATTTGGTTTTTTAGTAAAAAGTTTGAGCTTATTGGTTGCGGTTTCGCCCGTACTTAGATTTTTTTCTATCTTTTCAACCGTGGCCTGCACAGCTCCGGCATTGTGAAAGGTGTCTAAAACCTTCATCAATTCAGAGTGACCTTTTTCTGCAGCGGTGGGCGCGGCCTTGGCAATTGTTTTGGGGGGAGCAGCAGAGCGCGTAAGCGTTTTGGGCGCAGACGCAGTACGGGAAGTTGTTTTGGATGTTGCCACAGCACTTACTGCTTGGTTTTTTGCTGGTAAAGTTACATCATTGACAGGTGTAACCTCCAGCGCATCCAAACGGGCTTTGATACTGTCAATGCCTGCCATGATTTTAGGCAGGGTCGACAAAAGTTTATCCTGTGCAGCACTGTCTGAAGTACTGCTCGCGGTTTTCGGAATCTGCATCGAAGAGAGAGGAAAAGGAGAATCATCTCCCCCACTTCCACAAGCTGATAAAATCAAACTGAAAGACAGAATCAAACCTGCAGAACGGCTCCAAATAGGATGATACATCTCAAATTCTCCCTACGCACCTGTATATTTCAGGCTTTTGATACATGTATTATCCTGTCATCTCTGAAGAATCTTGCAGGCAAATAGTTAAATAACATTAAAGGTAATGGTAAATAGTGTTTAATTTATGGGTTAAAGTACAAATTCTTTGTATCTTGCTGCTGACTCTGGATTTTTGGCAACTCAATCAGCCAGCTCAAGCTTCTGAACAAATCGGAGCTTGGGTTCGGTCTCTTGTTCAAGAAGCCTATCCTGAATTAAACGCAGAAAGCCTGACCATCAGCACGTTTTCTGAGCCTGACAGTTATTTTCAAAGCAATTTTGAACCCTTGAGTCTTTTGAATGCGCACCCTGTTTACAAAATCCAATACAACCCCCTGATTTGGCAGAAGCAATGTCCCCCAGAAGCGATAAAGGGCATTCTCGCCCATGAATTGGCCCATACCCTCGATTACCATCAGGGTAAAATACCAGGATTGTTTTTGCTGCTCAATCAAATCCGCTTATATCCTGGTTTACGTCGCTACGAACGCCGCACAGATCTTCAAGCCATCTATCGGGGATATGGTCAAGGTTTGAAACGCTACCGAGACTGGATTTATGCCCAGCTCAGTCTGGAAGAACGGATTCGCAAGCAGGAAATTTACTTTACGCCAACAGAAATAACACTGATTGAAAACGCGTTTAAGTTGGCAGAGAAATCAAATCAAAGAGAAGCACTCTTTCAGTATTGGTATGCGCAAACCCCCTTAAATCAGAGCGAAATTCAGGCAGGGCTTCGTCATTTTAAGCTCGAAGCGGATCTGGGCATTAGAGCTGACGCGCACAGCCCTCATAATTAATCCCGCGAAACAGAAGCTGGACTTTAAAATCCAGCGTCTGTCCTCCATCCTGACAGGGTTCCTTGCGAAAAGTGGCCTGGAGGGTTTCAGACTCTGCAGATCGGTATCTGAAGGTATATTTCCACTGATTTCCTTCAATCACAGGGGCCTGCCAATTCATACTTTCAACCACAGGAAACTCACCCTCCAGTGATTTAAAATAAACCTGATTGTGTTTTAAAATCTGAAGCGACCATTCAGGTCGGTGGCCCGTGGCAATGAAATCTGTCGGAAAACAGCGGCCATCAGAAACCCAATTCTGAATCGTAAGCACAGAATCTACGCGCAAAGCCTTGCGATATCCTGAAGCAAAACCATCACCACTCGTTAAAGCCAATTCTCTGGCTTTGAACTCAAGATAGACCGGTTCTAAATCAATTAAGCCTTGAAGCGCAGCATGACGTTTCATTAAGACACCCTCAGGATCTTCAACCCAAAGCTCTTCCTTGCTGCCACAGGCTTTAAAATACTGAAGCCCTTCACCCGAAAGAAAAATGCCACGGTAAGTTTTAACAGCGGGCAGCGATGCCTGTTGGGGTTTCGAAGAGTTTTTGATCAGGGGAAGCCCTGAACTGTCTTGAGGACTGGAAGCGGTTGAAGCCTGTGAGGATGCGTTGGGATCCGTATCCGGCGAATGGGTAGAATCCTGCTGGGGAGGGCATGCCGATAAAAAGAGGAGTGCGAACAGACCGAAAAATATGCCCGGTTTCTTCATATGCCCCAATACTCCTTCAACCTAGCGTAGAAGCATACTAACTCCAATTGGATCTGAAGGCAAACCAGATA
Organism: bacterium (Candidatus Blackallbacteria) CG13_big_fil_rev_8_21_14_2_50_49_14; assembly: GCA_002783405.1. NCBI lineage: Bacteria > Candidatus Blackallbacteria > bacterium (Candidatus Blackallbacteria) CG13_big_fil_rev_8_21_14_2_50_49_14. The sequence goes on from PFGG01000072.1 coordinate 7,556, forward strand.
TCCACTTGAAAGGCGAAATAGTTCCTGTGATTTTTCAGGAATAAAGGCCATATTCTATCTAATTCAGGCATTGCGGAAAGGTGTATCAGAGAGGATGTTCATGTTACAATAAGCTTATATAAAGCATAAGTTAAGGATGCTATTTTCAATGTCTCAATTTAAAGGCGCTGATTTTTATCAGCTGGATGACCTGCTTACTGAAGAAGAAATTATGGTCCGCAATACCGTGCGGGATTTTGTTGAAGAAAAGTTTTTACCTCTGGTCACAGAGCATTACCGCAATGGAACCTTTCCCCATGAAATCGTTCCTCAACTCGGCGAATTGGGCCTCTTGGGCCCTAGCATTGAAGGCTATGGCTGTGCTGGCCTGAATTCTATTGCCTATGGCTTGATTTGCCAGGAACTCGAACGCGGAGACAGCGGTCTTCGCAGTTTTGCCTCGGTGCAAAGCTCGTTGGTAATGTATCCGATTTACGCCTACGGCACTGAAGAACAAAAACAGAAATGGCTGCCCCAATTGGCAAAAGGCACTAAAATTGGATGTTTTGGCCTGACCGAGCCCGATTATGGCTCAAACCCCGGTGGCATGATCACCCGTGCCAGAAAAAAAGGCGATACCTATGTGCTGAACGGCGCTAAAATGTGGATCACCAATGGCTCTGTCGCTGATATTGCTGTGGTTTGGGCCAAAGATGACGAAGATGAAATCAGAGGCTTTCTGGTTGAACGCGGCACACCAGGCTTTAAGGCCATTGATATTGAAGGAAAATTTTCGCTGCGGGCTTCAGTCACCTCAGAACTGGTACTTGAGAATTGTGAAATTCCGGCTGAAAATATGCTTCCCAAAGCCTCTGGACTGAAAGGGCCGCTCGGATGCTTGAGCCAGGCCCGCTATGGGATTGCCTGGGGCGCGCTGGGCGCAGCCATGGCCTGTTATGACACCGCCCTTGACTATTCCAAAAATAGAATCCAGTTTGATAAACCGATTGCGGGCTTTCAATTGGTTCAACAGAAACTGGTGGGAATGATCACCGAAATCACCAAAGGCCAACTCTTGGCCTGGAGACTGGGTCAATTAAAGGATCAAGGAAAAATCCGCCACCCCCAAATTTCAATGGCGAAAATGAACAATGTGAAAATCGCATTGGATATTTCACGGGTCGCACGTGATATTCTCGGAGCGAATGGCATCGCCGATGAATATCCCATTATGCGTCATATGGGCAATTTAGAATCTGTCTATACCTATGAAGGAACCCATGATATTCATTGCCTGACCATTGGTCGGGATATTACAGGCATAGCCGCTTTTAACTGATCAAACTAAGCTTCAATTTTCACAGGTTTAAACCGTGAAACGAATCTGAAATACAGCCAAGAATTTTTGGCTGTATTTTTATTGTAGGAAAATTCTTAATCCACTCATAGAAACCGTCTGATACGCCTTGCTAAGAGAAACTCATAAAATGAAGCCAGTATCACTTTGCAAAGGGCGTATGCATGCAGATCAACTATTCCTTATCAGAAGATATCTATATCCTCGAAGTAGCAGGGAGTTTAACGGGCTACAAAATAGTTATTTCTATTTGGCAGGACTTCAGCATGAACCCCTGCTCATGTTTGAAATTTCACACATGGATCGCTTGTTTAAGACCTTCCAGAATGTCGAAGCCGCCTATGCCTGTCTTCACCAGATCTTAAAAAACAAACAAGCCTTAAAAGGCTGGGAACCCCTAAGTGCCTGAAATTGATTAAAACTGATTGACAGTCAGTACAGGCTAAAGGCATCATACATCCAGCAAGGATTGAGGAGTTTTATTGATGTACAAAGCGCTGAAAACTGGCTTCCTGGCACTTGGCTGTTTTATTGCAGTTCTGAGCTTACAGGCTCAAGCCCCCTACCGTACCCAACCCCAGCAGGAACAAAGCCATGGAGAGATAGATCCTGCACTGCTGATACCTGCCAAAGAGGCCTATGAAATGCAAAAGAAAAATCTGGCAGTATTTGTCGATGTGCGCAGCCGCTTTGAATACAATGCTGAACATATTCAAAATGCAATTTCTTTTCCCTATAAAGATATTTCCATGACCAACCAGTTTCCCTTTCCCAAAGACAAAAGCCTGGTCATGTATTGCGGCTGCCCCCATCACCTCTCGGGAATGAGTGCAGAAATTCTCAAAAAACAAGGCTATAGCCAGGTCAAAGTGATCAATGAAGGCTATTGGGGCTGGAAACAAATGGGATTACCAATTGTTCAAGGCCCCCCTGAAGCTTTAAAGAGAATCTCACAAACCATTGAAGGCCAGTTAACTGACGCACAAAATCATCCCCTTGCCTACCACGATGTCTTTGTTGAGCATTTGCCTACCGGTCAGCTAGAAGCTGCCCGAACCAACTCTCAGGGGCATTTTCAGATGCACTTGCATTTTGCCTCAGTCCTGCCAGAAGAACAACTGGCAATCGGGCTGAAAGATATCCGCCTGACACGCCTGACACTTAAAGAGCTTGAGAAACCCTTGAAATTAAGCCTGCCTTTAAAAACAGCGCAAGCGCAGTAAGAGGTCTTTTGCAGCCTAAAACTGGATATTTTAGCCACAATCGCTTATGATAAAGGCAAGATGGATCTGAGCATTTTTGTGCATAATGCGTCTCACAACAGGAGGTTGTAAGCATGTCTACAATATCTTTTGGCGGTTTGGCTTCGGGTCTGAACACCGATTCAATTATTCAGCAGTTACTGGCAATTGAAAGCCGTCCACTGACCTTGCTCTCTCAACAGCGAAGCAATTATCAAAATCAAATTGACGCCTATAAAGATATCAATACGCGTCTGAGCGCACTTGAAAACAAGGCTTTTGCCTTAACACAAATCAGTTCCTTAATCGGCCGCAAAGCGAGCTCTTCAAATAGTAACTCTCTCCTGGCGACCGCCAACGCCAATGCATTGACGGGTTCTTTTCAAGTTGAAGTCCTGCAATTGGCAAGCAACTCAAAACTGCAAACAGGAAATTTAGCGGGCCAAGGCAATAACCAAGGCGGAATCGCTGATGTCGCCACTGATTTTAGCGGAGAAACACTCACGCAACTCAATTCTGCCAACCGTTTAAGAGAAGCCTTAACTGAGGGCAGTTTCTTTGTCAATGGTCAACAAATTACGATCACCAGTGGCTCTACCCTGAATTCAATTTTCACAGATATTCAGAATGCCACAGGGGCGACAGGTGCTTTGGCATATGACCCAGCCAAAGGCGGCCAGACACTTACATTTTCTAGCCTCAGTGCCATCAATTTAAGTTCGGGCAGCAGCAATTTTTTGTCGGTTTTCAAACTGGATACTGCCGCTTATGCTGCAGGCAGCATAAGCAGCACTGACGCGGTCAATGGGGTGAGAGCCGATCTAAAATTGGATAATTCGGCTGGAGCAACCAATCTCGCACAAACCGTTGCCTCTGGCGTTTTAACGCTCAACGGTGTCGCCATTGCATACAATGGCGCAAATGACAGCCTCAATGATCTGATCCAAAGAATTAATCTTTCTGATGCAGGTGTCAACGCAAATTATTCTTCCCTGGGGGGAGGAAAGCTCGTTATTACACAGAAAACGACGGGTCCGCAGACCACCAGTTTTTCTGATACCGGCAATTTATCCCAAGCCTTGGGATTGAGTGCTCCTGATTCTGTGATCGCAGGCAATGCTGCCCAAATTAAAATTGATGGCGGCAGCACCCAGTATTTTACACGGAACTCTGGCATCCAAGCTGCTGGATTAGAAGGCGTAACGCTTGATTTACGCGAAGCGAATCCTGGCAATCCTTTTACTGTCACTGTCAACGCCGACAGCGAAGCCGCAGTCGGCCAAGTTCAAGGGTTCGTGGATCAATTCAATGCTGTTGTGAGCAGAATTAACGAACTGACAGCTTATAACCCCAGCACCAAAGCTCGCGGCACCCTGCTTTCAGATTTTACGGTCAACAACGTCAAAGACCGTTTGTTTAAGCTCGTATTTGGAACGGTTACGGGCTTAACACAAGGCAATGAGCGAGGCACGCTTTCAGAGCTTGGGATTTCGACGGGGGCCATCGGCAGTGTTGCGGGTACAACCACTTCTTTGCAACTGGATGCCAGTAAACTGACACAAGCCCTACAAGACACCCCCACGCGTGTGGCGCAAATCTTTGGAGCCACAGCGACCAGCAATGGAAGTGCGGGCATTATGAGCCAATTTAAAACCTATTTGGACGGACTCAGCAATGCCACCGGAACCTTTAATCAAAAACAAAAAGTTGTCTCGGGTCAGATTGATTTAATTGACAGCCGAATCGAAAATCTCAACAAACGCTTAACTTCACGTCAAAAAATTTTGGAACAACAATTTAGCAGCATGGAAAAAATTCTTTCCCGCTTGCAAACCCAACAGTCTGCCTTGAGCAATTTAATTACCCAGCTTTCAGCCAAATAATAGGATAGAAACGCTGAGCTAGGGGCAGGTCTTTTTACACGCCGAAGTATTGCCATAGCGACAGGCTGCTTTCCAGTCGGCCTGGGCTGAAGTACATTTTTTTAAAGCCTTGTATACATCGCCACGGTTATTGAGGAACCTAGGAGTTTGAGGCTCCAGTTGGATAGCTAGATCATAGTATTCAAGCGCTTTAGTATACTCTTTTTGTCTTTCATACAAATACCCCAAATTGTTCATTGGGGACGTATATTTGGGGTTGAACTCAAGTGCTTTTTGATAATATTCGATCGCCTTGGGATTGTTTTTCTGATCATCATACACCAAACCCAGATTATACCAGGCCGTTGCATACTTCGGAGACTGACGAATGGCTTCAAGATAGTGGCTGATGGCTAAATCATACTCCTTAAGATGGTAATACGATAAACCGAGTAAATTATGCGCAGAGGCATAATCAGGAGAAGCTGCAATTGCGCCTTTTAAAGCCACAATCGCCTCAGAATAACGCTTAAGTTTGATCAAAAGATCCCCTTTATTGTAAAAGGGCAACGAATATGCTGGAAATCTTTTCATTGCCTCATCATAGGCAGTTAAGGCCTCAGGATAGCGCTTTTGCTGCTCATATACCCAGGCGATATTGTTCCAGGGATATTTATAATGAGAATCAATTTTGATGGTTTCTTGAAAATCAGCCAAAGCCTTGTCGTATTGTTTGTTTTCAATATAGGAAAGCCCCCGGTAATTCAGGGAATCTTTGTGTTTGGGCTTAACTTCTAAGCTTTCAGTAAAAGCACGGATCGCAGAATGATAAAGATTCATCTGATAGTAATTCCAGCCCATATTGTACAAACTCTCAGGATAATCTTCAGGGGCGATAGCATAGGCTTTTTTATAGTCTTCAATTGCCAAGGCGTATTGTTTCAGTCTGCCCCGGCAAATTCCCCGTTTGAAATAAATTTCAGCGTCTTCAGCAAAGGATTCCAGAGCTTTGTCAAAATATTGATTGGCACGAAAACAGCTTGAGGCACCATAATAAATCAGACCCAAACTACGGGCTTCTTTGGCATTGATCGAGCCGATTGGCTTATAACTTGGAACAGAGCTCGGTGCAGTAGCAGACCTGTATTTCACAGAATGAGATTTCACTTCCCAAATGCTGAAAGCACTGATAAGCACCAATGCACCAGCGGCAATGGTATAGCCCACGGATTTATTCTGTTTCTTCGTTTCTGGAGTTTCTGACAGCTTAATTTCCTGACGGCCCAAAAGCTTTTGAAACTCTTTTAATACCTCGCGTGCCGAGCCAAAACGGCGTTGGATATCGGGCTCAATCATACGCTCCAAAACTTTGGCAAACTCCCCTGAAATATTGACATGCGGCCGAAAATTGAGTTTTAAACCCTTTTTTTCAATCTCATGGGGCTCTCGATGGGAGAGTAAATAAATCAGGGTCATGCCCAGAGAATAGAGATCCGAGGCGGGCGCAGCATCGCCATTCATCTGTTCAATCGCCATATAGCCAAAGGTTCCCACGACAGTGGGTGTAGCCCCTTGTTTCTGTCTGAGGGTTTCTTTTACTGCCCCAAAATCAATCAAATAGGGAGTTTGGCTCTTGGAAAGCAGGATATTTCCAGGTTTGATATCACGGTGAATAATCGGAGGAGAAAAGGAATGTAAATAATCCAAGACCTCGAGTAAAAGACTCCCCAGTTTGATCACTTCTTTCTCAGTAAAAAAGCGCCCCCTCTCAATGCTGTCTTTGAGGCTCTGTCCTTCAATAAATTCTTGTACCTGAAAATATTTTTCTTCCTTCTCCGATTTCACAGTCAATGATTCATAAAACCGAGGAATATTGGGATGATTCAGATTGGCAAGAACTTTGGATTCTCTTTCAAAAAGCTCAAGTGATTTCCAATCTTCAAGATTTTGAAGATTCAAGGATTTTAAGGTACACCAACGGCCAGAGTTGCGATCTTTGGCTTTCCAGGTCGTAGCAAATCCGCCTCGACCCAATTCCTGATGGAGTTCAAATCTCTGATTAATGACAATAAGGCTCATGGGCCTCTATTGTATCCAAAAAACCTGCAAAAACCAATTTTTTAATTGCTTACGCAAAAAGATACGCAAAGGATGAAGTTGTCGGATCAGACTGTCGATTTCCCGAGAAACGGTTTCACGTCGGTTCTGAAGGTGGGCTTCAATTTGGGAGGTGGGCAAATCTACTTCCTGGAGGGTTTCGGGCCCTTTTACCCCTTTGATCTGAAAAGACTTGGGCAAAACTTTGGCACGAAAATCAATCTGGCGAACATCATTCAAAACCTTTTCCAATGTGAGCACGGGTTTCATTGACACAATCTCTCCTTACAGGGTGGGGGAAGAACTGTTTTTAGGATAAAAGCGATCCGAGTCACACTTCAGTGATGCAGGTCTCGTTTGAGCAATTTTGCGTGGAATTTGAGAAGAAAACGAAAAAAATAAGCCCGCTGATGCGAGCTTATTTTTATAAACAGGGGTGCAGGGATTCGAACCCCGGTATGTCTGAACCAAAATCAGATGCCTTACCGCTTGGCGACACCCCTGGGCAAATTGCGACGGAGAACCGTACGCCGACAGGTTCAAGAACCTGTGCTTTAAATGCACTTTTCAATTTTACCACAGGTCTTTCAGTGAACAAGGAGATAGCCTCGCGAAGACGAAAAATATTTAGCCCCAGCCTGAGTAATCTTTGCCTTTAAAGGCCCCAAGCCCTACTTGACAAGTCTTAGGAATAAAAATAAACTTAAAAAATCAGATAAATATTTATATTTTTATAAGTTTTCAATTAGATATCGAGGCCTTCCAGATGAAAAAAGCATTTCCCATCTCACTCATATTTATCATTGCGGCCTGTAGCGCACAGACAAATTTAACGCCAACCCTTCCGCAAACAGGGGTTAGCGCCCAAAATAGTCCCAGAATCCTTGAAACTTTTAAAGGCTATTTTTTAAAATCCAGCACAGATAGCCTAAAACACGCAGAAATGGGCATGCAGGTGCGTTCATTATTGGGCAAAACCTATGATAACCGGAACTCTGCGGCCAGGAACTATCTTTTTTATACGAACCAGACCCAAACTTTCGCAACAGCCACAGGCCCAGTCAGATTGGGAAAAGACGGCCTTTTGTATTTTGAAAGCTTGGAAATCTCCCAAGGTTCAACCCATCGGGTCTATTACCGTTTAGGAAAATTCAATCCCCTTCCCCCTGTTCCAAGTGAAGGAACCGCGATAGCTTTCCAATTGGATCCGGGTGTGAGCCTGAAAATGGACTGGCGCGGGATCAACCCCATGAATCATGATGAACTACATTGGTCGATTCCTCCGGCAGTACAAGCTCAAAGCCTGAGCTCCGATTTGTTTTTATAAACACGCCATTTCTCTGAAAAAATAATCCATAAGCATATATTTATCGGGTCTAAATTTGTTACCATAAACAGAGATGCAATTCTGCATCAGTCCAAAGAACAGGGTTAAGGGCACTCATTTGGACCTGAATATCATTATTACAACCAATGGCCCAGGTGAAATAGCTGCCTGGGTTCAACCTGTGGTAGAAAAACTTCGCAATCTTGTTCCACATGCCAGAATTATTATCGCACTGGTACCCTGTCCCCACAGCAGTGGTTATGAGGCCCAGGTCAGCAGCCGTTTTTTAGGTGCCAGTGTACTTCTCCCCTCTGAAACCACCCATTTTCTCTTAACGGGAAAACTCCCCCCCCATGTGGTTTTGGCGCGTGAAGGGGTCATTCTTCACCTCGGAGGCGATCAGCTTTTTTCAGTCAGTCTGGGCTGGAGAACGCGTTTTCCCGTTGTGGTTTATACCGAAAAGCTTGCCCAATGGCCCAGCCAGGTTCAACGCTTTCTTTTACGGGATGAGGGATTGTATACCCAGCATCGCAAACACAAAATTCCTGCCCATAAACTCGTCACCGTCGGTGATCTGATGGTCGACTCAGTGCATCCGACCCTGTCATCTACAGATGCCCGTAACAAGCTCAATCTGAGCCAATCCATGCCAGTGGTTTCACTGCTTCCGGGCAGCAAGCCTTTAAAAGTACTGTATTCAACTTCCTATATGCTTAAAATCGCAGATGAGCTGAGTTATCTCTTACCTGAAACTCAGTTTATTTTGCCCCAATCCCCCTTTACACCTTTGGCGCAATTGCGTGAAGCAGTTCAGGATCCGCGCTATATTTCAGTACTTGGGGGTGTTCCCGGCAAAATTGTACATGATCGCAACAGCACCTTTATCGTGACACCCCAAGGCAATAAAATACAAGTCGTACCCCCCACCTGGAACCACAATGCCCTTCAGGTTTCAGATCTGAGCATTACACTCCCAGGCACCAATACTGCAGAACTAGCAATTTTGGGGATCCCCATGGTCGTCATTCTGCCGCTCAATAAACCAGAAGTATTGCCCGTCGAAGGCCTCGGCGGGCAACTCTGCCGCCTGCCGCTCCTCGGCCCCGCATTGAAACGCCTTCTGATTCATCAGATCCTCAAAAAATTGCGTTTTGTCTCCATTCCCAACCAAAAAGCAGAGCGCCTCTTGGTGCCTGAGATTGTTGGAAACACAGACCCGCTTGAAATTGCCCAAAAGGCCTTTCAATTGTTGATGGATCCGCTGCATCGACGTGAAACCAGTCTCACCCTACGTTCGCTCATGCCCGCACAAAATACAGCCGAAACCTTGGTGCAAAATCTGCTCGAAATTTTTGAGTTGCATTATGCCTGCCATCCCCACCCCATTCCTTATCGGCACCTTGACTCCAGTCATCCGCCTCAACCCACTGACTCTGATTCTACCAGTGGCACCAAACGGTCAGGTTAAATGAGCCGCTTTTGCTCAGGGCACTTGAACAATGGGTGAAATCAATAAAATTGGCTCAAACCCTTTTGATGTAAAAATTACACAACTGGGGCCAGATCAGCGTTTCAAGCGCGAAACAGCCATTACGGATGAAGAACAAAAACGCGATTCATCTCCTCAACAACAGCAGACCTCAACCCCTCAATCTCAGGCTCAAAACCAGGAAAATCCTGGCATGACGGGCATGTTAGAAGCGCTGAGAAAACGTCAGGAAGAACAAAATACCAACGAATATATTGACCGACGCGCCGCGCAACAAAGAGAACGCAACCGACAGGCCTCTGAAGACTATATCCGCAATGTCAATGAAGTCCGTGAAGAATTGGCCGAAAAAGCCGATGAAATGCTTGAGGATACCAAGGGCTACAACAAGGTCTATACCTCACGGCTTCAAGACATCAGCCAAAAACATGTGGAAAAACTACTGAAACACGAATCAAAGCACAAGCTGGTCGAAAAAGCTAAAATTTTGAAACAGGAGGGCCAAAAAGAACAGGACCAGAAACAGCCTGAGCTTTCCTCAGCCAAGGCAAAGATCAGACCTGAACTCTCAAAGCTGCTGAATGAACGCAGCGAAAAACAAAACGAAAAATTGTCAGCAAAAGCACAAGAGACGGACGAAGCGCAAAGCCACCGTAAATTGCTTGACAATGCGGTTAATAAACTGCGCATGAAACTGGGAGGCGCACATATCAACCCCAGCAAAGGTATTCCTGGGGAATTAAACCCGATCTTGCAACAAGCTGGCGCAGACTATCCGCTGGGCCCCAAACGTGAAGCAGGTGTCTTCAGACCCGATCTTGAACAGGTCGAACATTCGATCGCCCATTCCCGCGCGCTGAAGAATGAAGAGGGCAATCGCTATATTCCACTTGAAGAAGCAGATGTCCAAAAATTGATGTATGAAAATAAATTGCCGCTTCACCAGTCCATGGTGCAGTCGTTGTTGTTGGCTTCGCATCGTCTGCGGGACTCAAGCCACCATTTTCAAAAAGCGGCTGTTTTAATTGCAACAGCAGGCCTGATGCCCGAAACCAATTTAATGCAGGTCGTCACTGACGCCCTGCGAACCTACGAAAAATACCTTCGGCCCAGTATTTTGCGCAAACTTCTGCACTATATCATGGGCCAAAAAATCCAACAGATGAATCAGGGACAAAAAAGTCTGAATACCCCCTTGATTGAGACGCCTCTTTCAGAAGATGATCCCCTTTTGCTTCAAACCCAGTTTGTTCCAAACTTTAAAGGCGGAAAAGGTAAATTGGCAACCGGCTTGCCCGCTCAACAAGCGCCTTTGCCCAGCAACCCAGATCGCAGCAAATCCCCCCTCTACAAAGCCATGGCACGCGAAGAAGTCAAAATTCTAACGCCAGAAGAAATTGCAAAAGCCTATGACGAAGCCCCTGATATTCACCCCTTGCACGAAGAAGTCACTCAGCTTTTAAAGAAATTTGGACTGCCAGCCAGTAAACTCATGGTCCAACAATTGGTGCAAAGTGCTCAGGGCAATCCCCTCAAAGCCCAGGCCATGGCCCTGCAATTGGCCCAGGGAAAAGCCTTACAACCTCAAGCCCTGGAGAGTTTGGAACAGGCCTTGATACAGCTAACGCCTGAAGAACGCGCCTTGCCCCCCGAAGCACTCTTTGAACGTTTGGGTCTTGAGATCAATGATAAATTAAGAACCCGACTGACAGATCTTGATTCCCAGGAAAATCAACCAGAGCAGCTCAGTCGGGCTCAAAATCAAAAATGGCTTGAACTTTTAAAAGGTCCCCTGTCAGCATTTCGTCCGCACCTAGAAAAAGCATCGATACCAGCCAAAGAATCGATTCTCCTGCTTCAAAGCCTTGCAGAGAGAACCGAAACACTCAACAGTCTCATGCCCCGTTTACAACAAGCCTTCCGATTGCAGCCCAGCCAAGCGTTGGAAATGGCTGAGAAGATCAGATCAGGTCTTAAAACTGCAGTGGATACACTGCAAATCCCAACGGATCGCAGCCTAAAAGCTGAAAGCAAAATGCAATTGACGCAAGCCTATGCCAAAGTTTTAAAAACAGGATCTGATCTTCAGCTGATGCCTGAGCTGATTCAACGTTTACAATGGCAAAGACCGGTCACCTTAAGCGTAGAAGGGATGCAGCCCGAAGACTGGCAGTTACCTGAAACCCAGCTTACGACTCCGCTCCCCCAAAATCAAGACGTTCAGAAATCTGAAAATACCCTGTTTGACGCTCTTTTGGCCAAACTTCCTGAAAACACAGTCAAAATGCTTGAGAAAATGCCCATGGCCCGCAATGCACTGCAACAGATTTTGACTTTGGCCGAAAAAACAGGCTTAAACGAGCCCATGCTCAAGCAATTGGAAAAACGTTTCAATCAAACAGACGTGCTTCCCCTGCTGCAACGTGCAGAGCACCTCAGTCCTCTCTTAAAACAAAGTCTTTCCCAATGGGCGCCCCCTGCGGGTCAGGTCCTCAGCCAGGAAAGTCAACAGCAGCTCCTGCATGTGATCGGTCAACAACTCGACAAAGGGGGGCAAGCCTATCTCTTGCCACGCGTGATGGCAGATTTGCGTTGGATGGCCCCAGAAAAAATGTCAAAATCACTTCCGAGTTTGCAGGCCACCCCCCTTGCCAATTCAGCGCCACAAACAGCCAAAGCGCAAGCAAGCGAGCCTGTAACACAAAAAACCAACCTGGTGAGTGCTTCAAAAACCAGCAGCCATCCTGCCTTGCCAAAACTTGAGCAACCAAACCAACCCTTCCATCCCACCCTTTGGGTGGATCAATGCCTTGAAAACGTATCCTTGATCAGCCCTCAGCAAAAACAGATCACGCGAGAAAGCCTCTTGTTGCTGGCCCAACTTTCCGAACGCACCGAAACGCTGGAAAAATTATTGCCCAAGGTCAGCCAGCTGATTCAAACCCAACCCCAACTGACGGTGCTTCAACTCGAAAAAATTCAACCGGCTCTGCAAACAGCCTTAGAGCAATACCTGGCAGCCGGGGCACAACCTTTGGCTCAGAACAATCAAAAGGCCTTTGTTGAAGTCATTACAGGCTATTTACAAACCCGTCCGCTGGGCATGGAATCGGTTTCCCAAAATCCGCTTGAAAGTCTCTGGAGTCGTTTTTATTCAGGTGAAATGCCAGGAAAACTGCAAAACGTTCTTGAAGAACCCGAAGCACGACAAGGCTTTATGGATCTGCATCGCCTGATTCAGGATTTTGAGCTCAGCAGCTACAGTCAGCAATCCGCTCTCAAAACCTGGCAAGCATGTCTGCCCGAGCTGGCCCAGAGATTATCCCAGTTGCCGCAAATTCTGCAACCCACCCTTGAACATTTAAACAATTATCCGCAACAGCAATGGCTCGTTTCTGGCACGCTCCAAAATCGCATCACACAGGCCCTGCAACAATTTCTCACAACCGGGCAAGCTGAGGCCTTGCAGACAGTTCTTGTGCGTTTCATGACAGAAAACCCACATCAAAGAGACCCCTTGCCTTTGGTGGCAGAACGTCTGCGTCAATGGGGACTAAATGCAGAACCCGCACTGTCACAGCATCTCTGGCAATTGGCTGGGGGTTCCAAGGATCGCCTGGATGCTTTGGCCCTTTTAAATCAGAACCACTTGCCCTTGGTTCCAGAAAATACGGAATTGGTGCTCAGCTTTCTCAAAGGTATCCCCCCCCAAAACCGCTTTCAAAGTGCAAGTCAAATTCTCAGTTTTCTGAGCCCACGCCTGATCACCTTAATCGACCAGAAACTGCGCGCAGAAAATGCCCAGGCTCCAAGCCCAGAACTCAAAAACGAGAGCGGCAATCGCTTGCCTATACTTTCTCAATTCTTGGCACAACCCTTGCCTGGAAGTTTGAATAAAATTCAAGCCACCCTGCAATCCATGCCCAACCCATTTCTCGTTTTTGATGAACTGGAGCAAGCCATCAGCCAATTGAGCGTTCTTTTTACCCAAACCCCCAAAGCTCAGAACATTCACCAGTGGTTGCTGCTCTTCAAAACACAGATCCAGGAACTGCAAACGCTCTTGAAACAATTCCCCATGCAGATTCCCCTCTTGCCCAGCACGTTGGATCCCATGCGAGATCTTCTGATGAAAATGCAAAGCGCTTTTCTGGAATTGGAAAATACTTTTGATGCAGAGGGCATTTTACTGCCCCGTACAGGTGATTGGCTCGGAAGACTGCCAGCCCAACTCAAGCAAATATTAACCAGTCTGGTTCAAAATCAGGCCTTGCCAAGTGATGCCTCTCTGTTGAGCAGAGCTTTCATTCAAAAAATGAACCCCTTTGCTCTGGAAATGAGTAAGTTTTCTCAAAACCTTGCAGAAACACAGAATAGCTTAGAGATTTATCGTCAGCAACGCGCTCCACAAACGGATCTGGAATCTTTGCACCTCGATTTACAAAATTTTACTCAGAGTTTAGTCCAAGCCCAAGCCAAACCCGGAAAAGAACAGGCCCTTCAAACGATTCGTCAGTTTATTCGACAACTTTCAAGCCCAATCAACCATTCTGACAGTATCATGAAAGCTTTTCTCGAGCTGGAAGCTGAGCTCAAACCGCTCTTACAAGCCCCCCCCGAATTGGGCACCTGGAGTTCACGTTTGCCCGTACAAATCATGAGCCTGCTGTCTCAACTGCTTGCGCCTGAAGAGGTGCCACAATTGCTTGCACAAACACAGCAGGTCTTGCCCCGAATGATGCTGCTCTTGAAACAATTGCCTGAAACACAATCCAATACTCCGATTGCTGAACAAACGCTCTTTCTCCCCCAAGAATTGCCCGAGTCAGCATTGCAAGAAATTAACAAGATTCAAGAAATGCCCCAAGATCTCGTCGCACTTCAAAATTATTTGAAGGCTTTGGGTATTCCAATGCATCAAAACGACAACTTACAGCAAATTTTGGATTTAGCCCAGGGATCACGGGAGCGTCTGGATACTATTGCCATGCTCTTGCGCAGCCAGATGCCTTTATTGCCTGCCCATATTCAAATCATGGCAGAATATGTTCGGCTTTTGCCCCCGCAGGAACGTTTCAAAAGTATCTCTCAAATTCTCTTGTATTTGAGTGATACCTTGATTGAAAAAATGAAAGCCGAGCTGAAACAGAAAGGCAAACCGGCCCATCTCAACAGCCTGGCGCAAGGCCAAGGTTGGGAATTGGACGAAGAAGCAGAGGCGACAGGCTCCAAACTCTTAAAACAATTCCCAGGAGAGGTTTCAAAGGACACCTTGGAAAGCATGCGCTATCTGCTCAAAAGCCCTTTGCCCAAAACCCCGCAAAATCTTGAAAAGCTACAAACCTTGATGCATATGCCTTTTCAACCGCAACGTCTTTTGCAACCTGCTCAAGAACCTTTGGCCCATCTCTTAAGCCTGCTTCAAGTAACCCTGCCCGCTGAAGCAGCCTATACCCTGGCAGCCAAAAATTTTATTCAAGCCGTTCTCAATTATTTCCAAAACCTGCAAACGATTCTTTCACCCGCTCAACAAGCCCAATTGGGCCCGTGGTTAATGTCATTGACACAAGCACTGGAAGAAGAAGAACAGGCCTTTATAAAGCGACTGGAAAAGCTTGAATCCGAACTTCAGGCCGAGGGAGGAGAAAAAACGCATCAAAAAGAAGGTTGGCTGGGCCGCATTCTGCGACAAGTCAACGGAATAGCACAACGAATAGAAAAGCAAGCCCCTGATCAACAGGAAGAAGTCAAACGCATCCTTCAGCGTTTTCAGCAGGAAGCCAGACATCTTCAAGCTCAACTTTCAGGGCTGCAAACCTACCTCAGTGCAGAAGCTGTTCAGAGTCAAATCAGCGGGCCAGCTCAGTCACTTGAACCGCAACCCTTGCTGATGATTCCTGCCTATATTCAGAGCCTGGGGTATCCCGTAGAAATCTGTCTTCAGGAAAACCCCAAAGAGAAAGAAAGTGGCTCAGGAAAGAGTGGTGGCTCACAAATTCAACTCAGCGTAAAAACGCATACCCTGGGAACCCTGATTTTCCAGATTTCGACCCAAGGAAAGGCCTTGCATCTACGTTTGGGCGTCGAGAAAAAATCAACCCAAGCCTGGATTCAACCCTATCTCGAGGCCTTGCCTCAGAAGCTTTCGGATCTGCCCTGGGAGATTCAATCCCTGCAAACCTATCTGATTGCTCCAGAATACCAAGGGCACAACCTGATTGCACGGCAAATGCGCACCAAATACCGACAGGGCGCTATCGACGCCCTTTAATTTGCCAAACCACTCAATCTGACCGAAATCACTCCCCAGCATGTTATATTCTGCTCTTATTTGGGTATAAAATAATAAAATGAGCACGTTTTTAAAAGGGATCTATTTGTGAGCAAGATATACGGCAATCAACAGGGCGTCAATTTTAGCCCACTGCTTCAAAAAAAACTCAATCAGGCTGACAGCAACCAAAATGGGGTATCACTCCAGGAAGTAAAAAAAATCACGGGTGAAGATCTTCAGCTCTCACCTGAAGAAGCAAAAAAACAGGGAATCGATGAAACCAGTCGTCTGGCCCTCAATACAGCCCTCAAAGAAGCCCGCAGTACCTCAATGTCTCCCAATAGCCTTCTCTTCCCTGCCGTCGGTTCAGCTCAAACTTCTGCCCAACCCAAGCCAAAACCGACAGACTTGGATGCTGAAACCCGTCGCAGCTTGATGAAAGATCCAGAAGTTCGCACCCTGGGCAAAGGTTCACGCAATTTTCTCGATGTGCTCAATCCTGTGGATTCACCCGGTGATGCCGTTCAAATCCGCTTGGAGGGTGAAGCTGGAGTTCGACTCTGGGGGCCCTTGGGGGTAGAAGCCAGCGGCAGCGCAGGCATTAAAGTCGCCATGGGAGATGATGGCTTGTATTATCTGAGTTTCGATGCCCAAGCGGATATCGGGGTTGCAGCCAGTACCCAAAATGCCAAAATCAAAGCCGCTGGTGGCGGGGCCATTGCCCAAATTTATCGCTTTGAGAACAAAGAGCAAATCAATCAATTTCTCTTAGAACAATTCAACCAAAAATTGTCCCCCGATTTACGCAGTCAATTTTTACCGCAATTGGAACGCAATACAAAATCCATGGGTGTTCGCCCGATCACCCACACAGCTGTCTATGGAAAGGTCGCTGGACAAGTAAAATTGGGCAAAGTCGAAGTAGATGCCTCTTTCGAACGGCGCTCAACCACAGCCACCTATCGCACCCCTTCAGGAAAGTCTGTGGTCAGCCATGACAGAAGCGATACCACCCAAGTCAATCTCAAACTGGGTGAGCGGGTCAAACTCTCTGGAACCTATACACATTTCCATATTGATAAGGATCCTTGGATCCCTGAAAATACGGGTACCTACAATAAAATTGAAGGCAATATTTCACTCACCTTCACCAAAGAAGAAGTCGCAGCCCTTTCCAAAGGTCAAAAACTGGGCATGACAGCGGGGATTGGCCTGCAACTCAGTCTGATGGCTACAGATATGGGTTTGACGGGGGCTGCAGCAGACAAATTTATTGGGTCGGTGATGGAAAAAGCCGCAAAGAATATTCAAGGCGCAGAGGGCAGCAAGAAATCCTCTTCACTGACCCTGGGTATTGCCCTGCAGGCACAATGGGAATCAGATCAAGATGGGGGCTCAGGAGAACTTCAGTATTTCAGAGTTGGCAGCGTGGTTTCTGTTGAAAAATCAGCCTCAGTGGATCTCGGTGTAGCCTATGGCAGCGTCAAAGGCAGCGCATCGGCCACCGATGTAACCGATGTGGTGGTCGGAAATAAGGACGAGACCTACCTGGCAGGACTCTATTTCAATAACCGCAAACAATACGAAATTGCCAAAGCAAAATTGGGAGGTTCCCAGGCCCTGGTGGGCAAGGGCAATACGCGAAAGTCTCTTGCCGCTTGGGAAAAACAATGGCAAACACAAGAAGGCAGAAACCGAACCGCCCCACTGGTCAGCGAACAGATCAGTGATTTTGGAAAAGCGCAGAAACTCTACGATTTTGTCAGCAAAAACTTTAAAAAACTGGATGGAAATGGGGATGGTTTTATTTCAGAAGATGAGCTTTCTGCAGCAAAACGCAAACCCGAATTTTCGTCTCGGGAAGCTCAAAACCATTTGGCAGAACTCAGCCGCAAAATAGGCGATTTAGAGGAACTCAGCAATGACGAATGGGGCGATGAGAATGATGGTATCACCCTTGCAGATATCAAGGTTTATCTCGAAAACGCCAAGAATATGGTGCCCGGAAACTGATTCAACGTGCAAATTTATGAAGACCTGCTGAGCGAAACTCGCTTTTTAAATGAAGAGTTAACAACACCCCCTGAATTGATCTATTCAGGTCATCACGTAGAACCAAAGCGCCTGCGAATAGCGCTTCAAACCCAGTACGAAGAACTCAAGGAATTGAGTCTGACGTGGATACTTGAGCATTCCTCAGAACTTGAACTGTTTGAAAGCCTGATCCTTGAAGCAGGTTATCAAGTCGATCTGATCAAAGCTTTGATTTTTTCAGGAAATCATCAAATCAGCCTCACCTGGCGTGCCAAACCAGACACCTTGAAAACCTTGTCTCAAAGCCTTTTGCCACTCAACCCAAATTCTGGTCTGGCGAAGGGCGATACTTCTGGTTTCGCACTTGCCAATGACTTAGACCACGACTACCAATTTACGAAACTTGAACAATCTGAACTCTGATTTCAAAATCACGTTTCGGATCGAAGACAAAGGCTTGCATCAAGCGCCATAATAGAAAAATGCAAAAAATTCGAATCTTTCTTGGCTACGTGCTCCTGCTGAGCCTGTTTTTGCAAGCCTGTGAATGGAGTCTGCCCCAAAACCAGGGAAACCCCATAAAAGCGCTCAATACTTTGCCTGAAAATACAGGTTTTAAACGGGCCTTGGCCCCCATCCCCTTCCAGTTTCCAAGGGATTCTGGCCCCCATCCAGATTTTCAGACAGAGTGGTGGTACTATACCGGCAATTTGGCAACAGTTCAGGGAAGAAGATTTGGCTACCAACTCACTTTTTTCAGACGGGGCCTAAAACCAGGAACCCCCCAAAATTCAAATCCCTGGGCCAGCCACCAAATTTATTTTGCACACTTGGCGCTCAGTGATATTCAAGCCCAAAAATTTCATGCCCAAGAAACCTGGAACAGAGGTGCCCAAGCACAGGCTGGAGCAGAGGCCTCCCCCTTTCGGGTCTGGGTCAATGATTGGGAAGTCAAAGCATCTGGCGCGGGTTTTCAGCTGCATGCAAATACCAACGCGTTTGAACTGAATTTTCGACTCGATTCACAAAAACCAATCGTTTTACACGGCAACCAGGGTCTTAGCCAAAAAAGTGCTGAAAAGGGCAATGCTTCCTATTATTATTCTCAAACACGACTCAAAACCCAAGGATTTATCAAGCTGAAGACTCAAAGATTTGAGGTCAAGGGCTTAAGTTGGCTGGATCGGGAATGGAGTACCAGTGTGCTTTCCAAGCAACAGGTGGGTTGGGATTGGTTTTCCTTGCAATTGGATGATCAGCGAGAATTGATGCTCTATCAAATTCGCAACAAATCAGGCAGCCGGGATCCTGTTTCATCGGGCAGTTTGATTGATAAGAACGGAAAAGTGGTGCATCTTGTTGCTCAAGATTTTAAAATCTCGAAACTGGGTGTTTGGAAAAGTCCCCAAACAGGTATTCAGTATCCCTCAGGCTGGAAAGTCGAGGTGCCGGCACATCAACTCTCACTGAGCTTAGAACCCCTTCAAAAAGACCAGGAACTCAGATTGGGTTTTACCTATTGGGAAGGCGCAGTCAAAATAAAGGCCCAAGGCATCACAGGCTTTGGTTATGTTGAATTAACAGGCTATCCCTGAATCAATTGGCTTGCGGAGGCAAAGCCTGAATTTGCTCAAAAACTTCATGGGTCCAGGATTTGGCAATTTTGGAACCCTCGGTACCCCAGTAATGCAAACCATCGCCCCCTTTTTCAGGGTATTCCGTCAAAGGACGGGAATCAATAAATGCCCCATACTGAGAGGCCGCAGCCTTGAGATGGTTGTAGAGATTCGTTTGTTTTGAATTCGGCTTTTTACTTTCACGCCCATCGGGCGGGCCAACCCAAATAATCTGCGCTCCACTCGCTTTGGCAATTTCAGCCAGTTCTTTGACCTGGCTTTCAATCGTGGCAGCATTTGCGCCGATTAAATTGGCCCCCAAAGAAATCATAATCACCGTGGGCTGATGCTTTTTGAGCAAATCTGGAAGTTTGGGTGTGGGGTGAGGCGCGCGCCAATCCTTCGGGGCGTCCACCTTGCCCTGATCATCGCGACTGAAGAAACCAGAATGGGTAGACGTTCCTTTTAACCACCAGGAAGGCGAAGAGCCTGCCGAGCCATAGGTTGACACCTGAGCCCCCGTGGCACGCAGTAGTTTATCCATTTCTTGGCCATAAATACCAACCGTATGCGAATCGCCAATATGCAGAACCTTGGTCCCCGGCCCGATTAAAGGACGCCCGGACGAAAACAAATCCAAACTGGGAGAAGCTTTTGCAGAAGACGCTTCTGGGGTTTGAAAGTGATCCTCAGGGGGCGGCAACTGAATCTGGGGAAATTCAGCTTTAAACAGACTGGAAGGAGGCTTTAAACCCGCAGCCCGTAAGAGGCTCGGCAGTTGACCGTTTTGAGGTGGGATTTGAGGCATCAGTTCTTTCCTTATCTTGTCGCTCTGATCATTATATCGTTCTGGCCCGTGAGAATCTTGTCAGAATTCAGAAGCTGAATGCATCGCGATTGTCATCAAAAGTTTAGAATTTAATATTTGATTTATATTTGTTTAACTTAAGTTTAAGCTCTAGCAGTTTATCTCTGTTTTCAGCGATAAGTTCACTAAGACACATACATTCAAAGATCACGAACTGGAGCAAAACGGATGCAAATTTCGGCCCTTACGCGCCCATCCCCTCTCAGCCTCAAAACACAGACACACCCCAGCTCCCTCACGCCAACCCCCAAAGAAAATCTGCCTTTGGGGCAGGATCAGGTTTTTCTCTCCAGCGCAATCATACAAGTCAATCAACACCCCTTGATCGCCAGCAGTTTGGTAGGAGCTGTCGTAGGCACAGCCACAGGTGCAGGTATCGGCGCATTGCTGCCGCTGAGTTCTGCCAAAGGAATCGGTCTGGGGGCTGCTTTTGGTGGCGGAGCCGGTTTGGTAGCGGGTATAGGCACGGGCCTGGCTGTCGAGCATTGGTTAAAAGGGAAAGTTTCTGCTTCCACAGCCGGGCTGATAGCGGGAACCGTTGCTGGCGCCAGCAGTGGTGCTTTGCTGGGTATCACCCTGGGGGGCAGCAAATTGATGGGTGCAGCGGCAATCGCCATTCCAGGTGCTCTCGCAGGTCTTGCGGGTG
The DNA here is from genome assembly GCA_002783405.1 of bacterium (Candidatus Blackallbacteria) CG13_big_fil_rev_8_21_14_2_50_49_14. Taxonomy (NCBI): domain Bacteria; phylum Candidatus Blackallbacteria; species bacterium (Candidatus Blackallbacteria) CG13_big_fil_rev_8_21_14_2_50_49_14. Next base: position 28,346 of record PFGG01000072.1, read on the forward strand.
GATTGGCAGCTTCGGTCTATCAAAAAAAACAATCCGAAGCCCCCACCCCCTAGCCCCTTTGCAAAATTCTATTCTTTTTGCGCAGCCAGGCTTTGTAGCTTTCGTGCAAAGCAAAGAGCAGAATCGGAAAGGGCAGCAAGAGCCAGAGATCCTGCCAGGGGATATAGGCGGTATTGAATACAAATTGTATCGGCTTCAGGTTCAAGAGCATCCAAATCCAGACAAGATCAAAGCTCAAGGCACCCAAGAGGTAGGGATTGGAAAAGAAGCCAACACTCCAAGCCGAGAACTCATAGGATCGCAAGCTTAATGCATTGAAAATCTGACAGGTAACCGCCCCCAAGAGCGTCATGGTCATGGCCTGTTTATGCAGAATTGAATTGTTGATGCTTAAATCGCCATAGACCCAGCCGTGAAGCATTAAAAAGCCAATAAAGCCAAACATCGAAGCACTGATTTCAACCATGCCGTTCATTAAATAGCCGCGTTTAAAGACCTCCCAATCCAGAATTTTTTCATGGCGATTCACGGGTGGTCTTTTCATAATATTGGCTTCAGGGGGCTCAGACCCCAAGGCAATACCGGGGATCAAATCTGAAGCCAAATCAATCGAAAGAATTTGAATCACAGAAAGCGGAAGCGGTATTTTAAAGAAAAAAGAAAATACATATGGCAAAATTTCAGGAATATTAGAAGTCAAATGATAGGTTACAAACTTTTTGATATTAAAATAAACAGTTCTCCCCTCTTCAATCGCAGCCACGATCGATCTAAAATTATCATCCAGAAGGATCATGTCCGCTGCTTCTTTGGTAACATCGGTTCCGGCCTTGCCCATGGCAATGCCGATATCCGCTTTGCGCAAAGCGGGCGCATCGTTGACTCCATCTCCAGTCATGGCTACAATTTCCCCATTGTTTTGCAGAACAGAGGCAATCAACAATTTTTGACTGCTCTCCATACGCGCAAACAATATGTCCTGAGATTTTAAGATCCGGGCCAATTCCTCTTCGGGTAGCACACGCAATTCGGAACCCGTCATCACCCGATCGACACGCAAGCCAATTTTCCGGGCAACAGCCTCAGCAGTACGGGGATGATCTCCTGTAATCATCAAAATACGTATGCCTGCGGTATAACAATTCTGAATCGCACCCGCCACCTCTGGACGGGGCAAGTCCATAATCGCCACAAGCCCCAAAAGGCAGAGATTTTTTTCTTCTGTGCCCTCAGCCTTAGCCAAAGCCAAAACCCGAAAAGCTTGGCTTTCAAAACGTTCTGCAGCCTGTATCATATTTTCACGATCTGCGGGTTCCAAAGGCAGGCATTGTCCCCCTTCCACCATCTGGTGGCTGCATAGATTGAGAATCACTTCAGGGGCCCCTTTTGAAAGCAGGATCTTTTTGTCTTGAAATTCAACTTCTGTCGACATCATCCTGCGTTCACTCGTAAAGGGAATTTCACCCACCCGCGTGAATCCAGCAAGCGAATGGGGAATTTTTTTACTGGCGGCCACCAAAGCCAGTTCAGTGGGATCTCCCAAGGCTGTTTGGGCTTCAATTCGGGCATGAGAATTTAAGACGGCGGCTCGAATCAAATCTTCAAGGCGCACCAAGGTATCGGCAGTCACAGCCTGGCTGTCCCAGGTTCCCGCTTGAAAATAGCCTTCGCCACTTAAATTGATCAGCTCTCCAGAGGAGAGCCAGATATGACGCACTGTCATTTCGTTGCGGGTTAAGGTTCCCGTTTTGTCTGTGCAAATCACCGTTGCAGAACCCAAGGTTTCAACTGAATCCAAATTTTTGACAAGGGCATTGCGCTTCGCCATGCGCTGACTGGCCATGGAAAGTGAGAGCGTAATCGTGGGTAAAAGCCCTTCGGGAACATTGGCAACAATCAAGGAAAGTGCAAAAATCGCAGCGGTTAGCCAGCCCTTGCCAGAAAGCAAGCCCAAAATCAGGAAGAGAATGCCCATCGCAAAGGCAATACTGGTTAAAATACGCGTAATATCGATAATCTCGCGTTGCATGGGAGAAATGTTTTTTTTGACATCTCGCGTCAGTGTCGCAATTTTGCCAAATTCCGTTGCAGCCCCGGTAGCAAAAACCACAGCACGCCCATTGCCTGAAACGACACTGGTACCCGCAAAAACAATATTGCGGGCTTCCAACTCACGCGCGCACGGATCGGGTTCTGAGACCCGATTCGCGGGCATGGACTCCCCGTTCAGGGTGGACATATTGATGCGTAAATCATGGGCTTCAATCAAAATGGCGTCGGCAGGAATCGCATCTCCTTCTTCTAAAAGCAAAATATCTCCCGGCACGATTAAGCTGGCATCAATCTTTTGCTGCCTTCCCCCCCGAATTACGCGGTTAAAGGCTGGCATGAGCCGCAAGAGTGCCTCCATGGCCCGATCTGCCTTGAACTCCTGCCAAAAAGAAAAACTGGCATTTACAAAGACGGCACCCAAGATGGCCCAAGCCAAAACATCATTGCCCTGACCCGGCTCATAGAAATTGGCGATAAAAGCCAGAACTGAAGCAACTTCCAGGAGCAGGGCAAAGAATTGCAGATATTGACGAAAATAGGCTTGAAGCCAATTTTTACGCGGACGATTGGCAATCTTATTGGGGCCAAACTCTTCAAAACGTCTGTGCGCAGTTGTTTCACTCAAACCATCAGCTTGGGTATCCAAACGTTTCAAGACTTCGGGAGCTGGTAAGCTGTGTAATTTCATCTTATACCTTGGGATAGAGAATCATGCAATTGACCGGGCTTAAATGAAAAAGGTTTTCAACGGGATCGGCCATTAAATGTCGGGTTGGACGCGGCAGTTTTCGCGAAGAAAGAACCAAAAGCGAAATTTTGCGACTGAGAAAAAAAGCAAGAGCATCTTCTCCTCTTGGGATATGGGCAATGGAAGAGGCGATACCTGCTAATTGGCACAATGTCGTCAATGAGCGGTAACCATGGTCGGAACTTCTCAAAATCTCACGCGTTTCCTGAAAATTAAGCCCTTGCAGAGCACGCCGAGAGAGATGCAAAGCATTCCCCAAGAGTATTTCCGCCTGAAAAGAAGACGCCAAGCCAATTCCCAAGGCCATTTGATGTACATCAGGCAAACCCTTGCCTCCAAAAATACCAATGCGATCGCAGTTATACACCGTATTAAAACGATTGATGCGCACCACCACCAATTGTGAAGGCAAGCGCATGCGCACCAAATACTGGGAAACCGAATTCGTGAATAATTCAGGTGGGTGGGCCCGCGTAGAGCAAAAGACCGTATGATAATAGTGACTTTGAATCATTTGCACCAAAGTCGGGCCGGGTTTACCTTTGCCTTTTCGAAAGCTGAGCTGAATGCCCAACTTGCCAGCCTCGACCTCGAGACGGGCAACCCGCTTCAAAACCTCATTCAAATCATCATGTTCATTCTCGACATGCAAAAGCTCTAGATCCATTCCCAAACTGTGGGCATAGCGCAGGGCATAGAGGGCTGCATGTTCAGAAATTAAATGGCTGTTTAACGCAACTGCAATTTTCATTGAATTTTTAATATGCCTGGACACAAGATTATTTTCAAGCGTAACTCAGAGTCATCCCGCTTGCATTGACCCTTATCAAGCAAAAAATGCAAGGCCTGAAACAGATCAATTCGATTCAAGCTGGGTTTGCAAAATGCTTTTCAGATAGCGGATCAAGGCCTGAGAGCCAGCAGAATTATTGAATAAAACATCACGACGTGCAAGAATTTCAGCCTGAAGCTTGTCTCGTTCAGCAGGATCTGTCGCCCAAAGGACAGCCTTTTGAACATACTCTGAAACCTGTTCAGCGGGAACCGTATCCAGCCCCATACGCCGATACAGAGCAGTACTCGAACGACCACGCATATAAGGATTTACGAGGGTCACCAAAGGAGTTCCGGTTGCCAGGGTCAGGTAACTGGTATTGCCTCCGCCAAAGGGAAAACTATCAAGCACCACTTCAGCTTGAGCCATTTGTTGAAGCAAATCCTGCTTCTTGGCCCAAGTCAGGAATCTGATCCGCTCAGCCTCAGGAATAGTCTCGAAAAAGCGCTGCTGAAGCTTTTGCTCCAGCCCAGCATGCAATGAACCTTCGGGAAATTTATAGAGCAAGATTTCGGCCTGCGGATCGGCCTGCAGAATGCCTGCAAAGGCGGCATCCATTGCTGGGTGGATTTTAAAGAGCGTCATCGGGCAAAGATAGGTATGCTTTTGAGGGTCGAGTCCCAAGTCAGCTTTTGATTTCAGTTCTGCTGGCAGCTCAGGAAAGGGAAAATCAGGCAAAAGCTCCTCCAGGCAAACCAGCGACTCAGAATAATGGCTTTCTGCATCAGGGGGTTCAAGCCACTGGCTTGAAATAAAGGCATCGATGGTTGATAATCCTGTGGTGATCGGATGCCCTGCCAGCACCACCTGCCAAGGGGCCAAGCGGGAATTTGCCAGCGCAAAACTCAGGGGGTCCATGCCCAATTCAGGATACATGAGCAGATCCACAGCATGATCCATGATTGCGGTCTGGATCTCACTGATATCTTTTCCCTCTAAACCATGCCATTTCAGGTTTAAATTTTTTAAATGCCTTCGCATCGAATCCTCACCGATTGGCCCCACAGAAAACAAATGCAGCTCAAAATCTGGTTCAGCAGCCAGACTTGAGATCAATCCAGAGAATACCCCCATGACCGCATGGTTATGAAAATAGCGAGACACCAAAGCAATACGCCAGGGGGGATGTGGGCGAAGTTTGCCAGGATTGTTTTGACGAAACTGACTTAAAAATTTGCCCCAGAGCTGCGCTTGAAGTTCCTGTTCCTCACGGCCCTGAAAACCCAGATAAGCCCAATACTGCCCCGGCATTTCAAGCGGGAGTTGGCCCAAGGGCGTTAAATCTTTTGCCAGTAAATCTGATATAGATTGTCTATACGCCTGGGCAATCTGCTCTCCCTCAGCCTCTGAAGTTAGCACAGCAGGTAAAAGACTCTGAGCCAGCCAATTTCCGCCACGACCTGGACAAAGTGCTTCTGCCTTTCGATAATGCTGGGCAGCCTGAACAAGCTCCCCTTTCTGAGCATACATATAGCCTAACCAGGTATGTGCCTCGGCTTGATTTTCTTGTGGCTCATCACAATATTGAATGCTGTTTTTTAAATATTCTCTGGCAAAGTCTGCCTTGCCTGTTCTGGCCAAATAAAGACCTATTTCAAAATCCCCTTGATGTAACTGGGGGTCTATAATCCGCGCTTGGTCAAAATAAAACAGGCTTTCTGGGTAAAATTTCAGTTGATAAAACCCCAAGCCAATATTGTTCATGATGTGTGCATTGCGTGAATCTCTAGCCAGCCCTTGTAAAAAAGCCCGAATCGCAATTGCTGTGTCTTGTGGCGTTTGAGAAGCCATCAACAAGCAAGTGCCTAAATTATTCCAGGTTTCAGCATCATTGCGGTTGAGTTCCAGTGCTTTTTCAAACCCTGCCTGGGCTTTGGCATATTGGCCCAGGTGTAGGTAGAGCAGCCCCAATCTGCGCTGAGTTTCAGGCAAAGCAGGCTGACGGGCCAGAATTTCTTGATAGCATTTTTCAGAAGCCTCAAATTGCCCCAATTCCAGGTTTAAGTTTCCCAAAAGCAACCAGGCATCTAATTGAGAAGCATATAACTTGAGACAGTCTTCCAATTTTGATTTTGCTTCTTCCAGCTTGCCCTGGTTGCCCAAAATAGCAGCATATTCCACCCATAAATCGGGGTATTGCTGATTTTTACTCAGAAAATCAGCAAGGATCTTTTCTGCCTGTTCTGGCGCATTTCGCAGCGTGAACCATTCCGCTAATAAATGCACATAGTGCGGATGCCCTGGATCGCGTTCATGTGCTTTTTCATAATAAGTTCGGGCGATTTTCCAGGCATGTCGGGCCTGGGCAATTTCCCCCAAAAGTGCCAGTGCAGGCGGAGAATCAGGACGATAAGTCAGCAGTTTTTGCAAATGCTGTTCAGCCTGTTCTAAACGCCCCTCTGCCCAGTTTTTTTGAGCCGCTTGCCAATGCAGATGGGCTGGGCCTTGGGATGGCATCTAAAAACGATCCTTGACGGCGCGTAAGACTCTGAAAATATCTTCAGGGGTATGTGGGCGTCCCGGCTCAACAGACTCAGTAAACGCGATCACAGCAGGCTCCTCGCAACGCAAAAATGGGTTGGTTTTGCGTTCAAGGCGCAACGTGGAAGGAGTTGAAAAGTGTCCCTGCTGACGCGCAGCGCGCGTCGCTTCAAGTCTGGCCTGAATATCTGAATTTAAAGGTTCTACTTCCAGTGCAAATTCAAGATTGTGGGTGGTGTACTCATGTCCAAAATACAATTCAGTTTCTAAAGGACAGGCACCAATGATTTGATTGAGAGAATGATACATTTGAGCAGGCGTTCCTTCAAAAATTCGCCCGCAACCTGCAGCAAAAAGTGTATCCCCCGTAAACAAAGCTTGGCCTACCGCATAGGAAACGGCCCCCAGCGTATGCCCAGGATTAAACAGCACACGAAAATTGAATCCAGCCAGTTGAAAGAGATCTCCCCCTTCCAAAAAATGGGTCTGTCCAGGGATTCGGCCCTGATCCGAAGCATGAGCATAGACTTCAAGCTCAGGAAAAACCTCAAGTAAACCCGCATTGCCCCCCGTATGATCCCAATGGTGATGCGTATTTAAAATAGCAAGGGGACGCGCCTGGTATTGCGCCAAGGCATCAATCAATGGCTGAGACTCAGAAGGATCCACCATCAAAGCTTCTGAATGCTGATTGAGAATCAGATAGGCAAAATTATCTTTTAAACAGGGAACCGGAATGATCTGCATCGGATTTTACCATTTTTTGAGATCATTATAGCGGATTCAAAGCCTTGCAGCATTGCCCAGCATATGCGATCAGAGCAATGCCGAGAACAAGATTTGCGACATGCAAACTAAATTAAAACAAATGTTCAGAGCTGCAGCGCGTAGCTGTCAATCCATTCGAAGCCCTCTTCATACTCTCGCAAATAACGGCGAACAATTTCTTCCTGTTCGAAATAGCGAGGCGTATCAAATTCACGTCGCAAAGTCATTTCTACCAATTGTTGAAAGGCTGTTTGTGCACGTTTTTTCAATCCGGCCTGAAAATCCAGGGGTTGCTTTCGCGCCTCTTCAAGTGCCTGAAGCAAACGCGCCTGCTCTCGGCGCAATTTCTGCATCTGTCGTAAATAGCGTAAATTATCGGCCCCTTGATGGGCTTCTCGATAGGCAGCGATTAAAGCTTGCCCCATGAGGATGCGTTCTTCAGTTTCATGCAGACGGAATTCAAGGTCTTCAGCGCTTGGGTTTTCATGCTCCCAAGGCATGCGCTCGTGCTCAAGCACGCCCGTTTTTGAATGGGGGGCTTCGTCTTCACAGAAATCATCGCGGTAACTGTGTTGAACTGTATGCATAATTGTATTCTACATCACAATTCAAATCCATTTCAAGCCCTCAATTTTTTCCGTAGGCCAGCTTCACACTTCCCAATAAGAGCACAAATGAAAGCACAGCAATCAGACTGCCCCAAAACCAGTAAGGAAGCAAGAAATATTGCGCAATTTGGCCTGTATCTGAATACATGGCCCTGCCGCCCAGATTGATTCTGTTCATAAATAAATAGTCCAATTGTCTGAAAGTGCCGATACAGGCTTGAACTCCCAAAAACTGAACCCCCATCTGCTGTAGGTCTTCTCCCCCTTTGGCAGAGGTCAAGAGGAGAGCTGCCCCCAACAAGGGCAAAATCACCCAGCCAAAAGGCGTGCGCACCCAAATCAGGGTGGATAGCAACAGCGCCAATCCCAATCCACTTAAAACCATGCGCGAAGTTTGTCTTTTACTTCCCGCCAAAATAAAAAATGCGCCTGCAATCGGCGGTCCCAATAAACCACCAGCAGAGACAAAGGGTGTTGCAAAGAGCGGGCCGCCTGAATGGGTGGCGATCCCTGAACCGTTCGGATAAATCAAAAGGCTGTGAAATTTGCCCCCCAAAAGCAGCGCAGTCATGCCATGGCCCATTTCATGAAACCAGGTTGCCAAAATCGTAAAGGGATAAAGCAAATAATTTCCAAAGGGGATCTGCCATAGAAAAACAGTCAATAGAGCAGAAACCAAAAGCCAACGAATGGCAGCCTTGCGTGAATGATCAGCACTTTCATCCAAATTCATGTTATTGACCTTTTTCCGGCAAACCCAAAGTTTTCATGTGATGATTTTAGCACAGGCTGGTTCTTCACAGGTTGAAGTAAACACCGGGTCATTCTGCCTCATTTATTCTCGATTTATTATAATCTTGAAAATTTAGCTTATTTATTAAGAGCTTATTAAATACATTTTTGAGCTTTGTTTTAGAACGCCAGAAAGAGAAAACAAGCGCCTATAGTTAAAATATAGTTAACAAATCGTTTAAAGAGGGAAAATTCTATGCAAATCAAACGTCCTGAAGGAATTTCTGGCCAGGGTATCGCAACAATTGCACGTCCCGCTCAAAAATGCACACAGGAAATCAACTCCCTCGATCAACCCTCTCAGGTCGCTAAATGCATTGATTCGCATATTTCCAGCTCGATTGGCGGAAAAATTGAAGCTCCTTCTTTCGGTTTCTTTCACCAAGATGCCAAAGCCCTGGTCAACGAAACCCTTTCTGAAATGCGCAACAACAACCCCATGGCCTCAAAATTTGCACTGCATGAATTCAGTGCTGAATTAAGAAGCATGACCCCCGGTGAATTGGATGATGTTAAAGACGTGATTGTTGCAAAAATGGCGAGTCCCAAAAGCTCACAATCAGACCGCGACGCCCTTATGAAAATGTACAAGCTTGCCGATGCAGCCTCAGAAAATCGCTTAAGTCCTTCTCGTCCCATGCCCAAACCTTTCCCCATTGATCCTGGCTTTGAATATCCCATGCCACAACCCGCACACCCCAATCGTCGCTTTAAAGACACTGTGATTCCATTTTCTGACCTGGCTCAAGCTGCCAATTAAGAATTCAGACTTTTTCTAATTCTCTCCATTACCTTCCGCCCGGCTTGCCGGGCTTTTTTATTGGGAACTTTTGTCTGAATTTCTCTGTCTTTTGGGAAGAACAAATCATATTAAATAAACGTTAATTGTTTGTTTTATATATGTAATAATGCTTCATTTTGATGAAAATAGCGCTATATTTAAGATATCGGTTAATGTAAGGTTAACCTTAGAGTGTAAAAGAGGAAACGATCCATGAATCTCAAAGTCTATACCCATGCCCATCAGGTCATGCCCTGTGAACCCACTTCGGGCTCTGTTACAGGTTTGGCTGTCCGTCGGTCTGAGTCCGGACCTGAGCGACTCATCTCAGCAGAACCGGATCAGCACCCAATACACCAGCAAATGCAGCTTGAACCCAAAACGAATGAACTCTATCATCCAGTCACAGATGCCCTGGTTGAGGATACACTTGCGGATTTACGCAATAATCATCCCCTGGTATCCAAACTGGCTCTTCAACGTTTTGCAGCCCAATTGCGGCGTTTGCGCAGCACAGAATTAGAAGCCCTCAAAGAAGGTCTTTTAACCCACCGTGGACGCCAAGGTTTAAGCGACCAGGAACAGGATGCGCTCAGCAGAATGTTCACCCTGGTCGAAACTGCCTCAGAAAACAGACGCCTGCGAATTCCCCGTATGACGGCCCCTTTAACAGAGCATTATCCTGTGATCGGCCGTGGTATCGGTGAAGCTGTCAGCGAATAATCTGAAATTTTTCACTTAAAGGCCCGGCAAAAGCCGGGTCTTTTCGTTTTAGGCTTCTTGCTCAGACAGCACCATTTTCGCCAAAAAACATCTCAGACTCCTCCCGCCAATCTGCTCAATCACCGGAATGACTTGGCATGGTTTTGAATCCGTTCCCCTCTATTTTTTGCGCACAGCATAACACAGTCAGCCCCATGCTATGATTTGTTTGAGGGATTATGAACTGGGATAGCTTTCATCATTGGTTGGAAACCCACTCTCTGCTGGAATTGTTTGAAAGTGGGTTTCTTTCCCGTTGCCTAACACAAGAACTGAGTTCAGCAGAAAAAGCTGCTGTATTTTTAAGGGCTGTGGGACAAGCCACAGCCGCACCTATTTTGGCGCGCCTGAAAAGCGCAGAGGTTGAAAAAATTATTCAAGCCTTAAAAACACAGGGAGATTTAGACCCCGCCTTACGCCTGGCTGTTTTGGATGAGCTGGAGCACAGTGTTCACAACCCCCTGATCCAAGGCGGAAAACAGATAGCAAGAGAGATGCTCGATCTCAGCTTTACACCTGGAAAAGCTGAAGATATTTTAAAAAAAATTCAGACCCCTGCTTTGCCTTATTTTCACTGGATGCACAAAATTTCAAACCAGGATTTGCTGGAACTGCTTGAGCCAGAGTCGATTACGCTTCAAGCCGCCGTTCTCGTTTGTCTAAGACCAGAACAAGCAGCCAGTTTTTTATCGCAACAGCTCCCCAAGATTCAAGAAGCTCTGGCCTTGCAAATCGCTCAAAAGCACCCACTCAACCAAGAAATCCTTGAAATCTTAGATCAAACACTCCTTCAAAAATATCAAAAAAGAAGCCAAACCGTTGCCATACAAGGTCGAAAAACACTTGCAAAAAGTTTGGGGCATTTAAATATCAACCGTCGGGAAAGAGTTTTGGAGTCTTTAGGCGATATCGCCCCAGAACTTGAACACCGGATTCGTGAAGAAATGCTGAGTCTTGAAGACCTCAACAGCTTCTCAGGCCCTGCTTTTTCACAGCTCTTGGCAGGAATGGACGATCAATGCCTGGCCTGGAGTTTAAAATTGGCGACCCCCAAATTACAACTTAAACTTCTTTCACATCTTTCCCAACGGCGTGCGGATATGGTACAAGAGTATAAAGCCTCTTTGCCCCCCCGAAAGCGTTCAGAGGCAGAAAAACATATGCGTCGCCTTTTAGAAGCCGTACTTGAATTTCAGCGGCAAGGTCGTTTGCCACATCACACAATGAAAGAAGAACCTTGGATTGACTGAACCCACCTGGATCGACAAAACATCTGGCCCGATCACGACCCTGACTTTGCGCTGCGAACGGGAACTGAATCTCTTACATACCTCCACGATTGACGCCTTGATTGATGAATTAAAAAATTTAAAACAGGATCCTGAACTCAGAGTCTTGGTGCTTACCGGTGGAGAAGCCAAATCTTTCTGCGCTGGGGCAGATATTGGCGAATTGCTTGAACTCACGCATATTCCCTTCTATGTTGAACGGGGCCAGGAATTGATTGAATTGCTGTTTCATTTCCCCACCCCTGTAATTGCAGCCATCAACGGCTATGCTTTAGGAGCAGGTTTTTCACTGGCCATGGCCTGTGAATTGAGAATTATGTCAGAACATGCCCGCATTGGACAATTGGCAGTTCGCAATGGGCTGACTCCGCCCTTTGGCAATATTCAACACCTTTTGCAGGCCATCGGCCCTGTCAGGGCAAAAGAACTGCTGTATACAGGCCGCGTATTTTCTGCAAGTGAAGCAGAAGCCGTGGGCTTGGTGAATAAAGTCGTTGAGCAGGGACAATTGCTGAAAGCGGCCTATGATTTGGCCCAAGAAATCATGGTGGCCCCAGCCCACGCGATTCATTGGGTCAAACGGATTGTCAACCGCACCTTAGAGGAAGGGCATGCCGTAGGGTATTTAACGCAGGAAGAAGCACTCATCCAATGTCTTGAGGATCCACGCACACGCCAGATTCTCGAAAAATTTCTCAAGAAATAAAATTAAGGCGCGAGATCCTCATCGCCCTCTTCGGCATCCACTGAAGCGATTTCTGCTTGATAATGGCCTTCTAAAATGGTTTGAATTTTTTCCAAAAGTTGGGCGTGAACCACACCATTTGAAGCCACCACTCCATCACTGTTTTTAAGTTGGCGAAAGCTATAATCCAAGGGCTCACCCGAAAGATTGGTGACCTGCCCGCCTGCTTCCGTCAGAATGATTTCAGGGGCACAGGTATCCCAACAGGAAGTCATGCCTGAAAGATTTAAATAAATATCACAGGTTTGTCGGGCGATCATCGCCAATTTTAAGCCCACACTTCCCGATCGGATGATTTCCTGAATTCCCAAAGCCTGATAAATTTCTAGAAGTTCATCGGTCAAATGTGAACGACTGGCTGCAATTTTGATTTTTGCAAAATCTGTATTGACAGAGGTTTGCATGCTTTGAATCTGCTGATCACGGCGAGAATAGGAGCCTTGCCCTTTCGCAGCCCAATACATATAACCTGTTACGGGCTGATAAACCACCCCGACCACCGGCCGGCCCTCTTCAATCATGCCAATCATGACCGAAAATTCGCCATTGTGATTGATAAATTCTTTGGTGCCATCCATGGGATCAATAATCCAAATGCGGGAATGGGATTCTAAGCCTGAAGGCAAACTGCTTTCTTCAGAAACGACCAGATCTTTGGGAAAAGCCTTTTCTAAAGCAGAAACGATATATTGACTTGAAGTTTTATCTGCAATCGTGACAGGTTCCTGGCCTGCTTTCATCTGAATGGCATAATCGGTATCATAATGGGTGAGAATGATCTGACCAGCCTCACGGGCAATCTCTCGCGTTAAGTCAAGTTCCCGTTGATAGGCTGTAGTGGTCGGCATAAATTCAAAGACGCCGCGAACGAACAGCCTGAACAAAGGTTTCCCAGTCAGAGGAAACCAAGCCAGCATATTGATCAGACCAAGCAGGTAAAAGCGGCAACCAGGTCTTACTTTCAGCCAGTATGCGAGCGGCTTGGCCGCTTCGGGCATGCGCTCTGGCCCCAATCAAGGCCACACTGTCCAAAAAGTCTTGAAACTCTTTATTCTTGTTCAGTTTTTCGAGATTGACGGTTTCTTTGGGCAGCAATTCTCGGACATAAACACTGAGATTGTGTACTTTGCTGACCCCTAAGAAGGGATCCGCCTCAGGTAAGAAATAGCGAAAAGCCTGAAGAATGCGAGCGGACTGATCTCCCCGAGAAACAGCAAAGGCCTCAGTAGAAGGCGAAGCCGCTTCCTTAAACTCAAGAATAATATCATCTTGGGGACTGGCAGAAGCACCTTCAACCAAAACAATATAGCGGTAACGCCCAAGGCTGCCCTTGCCAGCGACCCGTGCAGCCGCATCTTTCAAACGAAAAAATGCTGCGCCCTCACGGCGTGTTCGCGCATAGAGCGTGAGCGCAGCTGCCACTTCCTGCTGAATCGCTGGAGAAATGGGCAAGATTTTGTCTGAGGGAATAAAACGTCCGGCACGCGTCATTTCACTCAAATATTCAGCGCGGTTGAAATTGGCGGCCTGTTCAACCTGTTTGGCCGGTTTTTCGGTCAAATACCGTTGATCCAAGGGCTGCGCCAAGAGCGCAGGTTGACGCGATAAGGCCTGCAAATGAAACAAATAGCGTTCAAGAAAAAAGCCAACCAAGGCTTCGCGCTCTGAACCTTTAAAGCCATTTTCATCAGCAGCGAGTTGAATACTGACAGCCTGGCGGGCCAATTCCCAGGTATAGGGTGCCTGAGTAGCCTCATCAAAATCATTTAAATCATAGGCAAAGCGGTTACGGGAGGTTTTATAGGTTCCCATATTTTCGAGATGAAAATCACCTTGAATCCAAATCCGGGTTGGACTGGCCAAAGCGGTTTCCCGCGCCATATCATAATCAAATAGAAAAGCGGTTGCTCTGTAAAAGGCAAAGGGTGATTCTGACATGGCCTCATATTTCAAACGAACCCATTCAGGAGCGCGTTTCTGCAATTCCAGATGGTATTTTTGAATAAGCGGCAAGGGATCACGTGTCATGGTACTGCGCAGTTTGGTTTTAGAGGCTGTCTGATAAATGGCTCTAGGGCTCTGCTGAAATCGGGCAGAGAGGTCTGAAAAAGTACTCTGACAAGCATTCAAGGTTGCCAAAGCTGAGAGTACGAATAAACTGCGTAGTTTCATTTTCAAAATTCTCAAACCCCTTTTATATTCTTTAATTATAAGCCAGAAACTGGTTATTTTTCAAAACAGAGCGTGAATTACTGAAATTCACCGCCAGCCTCAATTAAACGCAGGAAAGTAGGACGCAGGCTCACCCAGATCCGCTCCATTTCAGAAAAGCTGGGCCGGAAAGTCTGCCCCACTTCAAGGGTCATTGAAAGCGCGCCATGCTTGCCATAGGCATAATCACGGGTCGTAGCCGTCGTGGGATACAAAATCTGCGTGCTGGTTCCACCTTTAAAGCCCAGGTTTTTAACAGTTTCCTGGTAAAGCTTTTTGAAGATTGGGGTATGGGGAACATCCTCAGCACTGTATCCAAAAGGCCAAAGCATCATTTCACCATAGGCATGAATATCTGCGAAAATAGCAGGTTTTTTACGCGCCATCATGGCCTGAACCACCTGGGTTTCAGGCTCTGAGGCAGGGGCTGCACCACTGTAAATTTCACCATTGGGATCTGACAAACCACGTTTCCAGCTGTCGGGCACATTCAACCCCTGATAATTCCAGTGGTTATCAAAATTACGATTCAGGTCGATCCCGGTTCCATGGGTATTTTTGCGCTGCCAGGAATCCCCTTTTTCAACTTCAACACGTCCATCCACGTTGACCATGGGCAGAATAAACACTTCATGGGTATTCAACAATTCAGTAATTTTGGGGTCTTTGCCGTACTCGGAAGTTAAAAGATCCATGAGTTTCATCAGCAATTCTACGGGGGCCAATTCGCGCGCATGCACGCCCCCTGTAAACATCGTGACGGGTTTGGGGGCCCGGTTTTGACGATTGGTGAGCGTTACTGCCCAAATATCATGATCAGATTTTCCTTGGGTTTTCTCCCAGGTATCTCCTGCATCTTCCAATTGCACCAATTGTGGATATTTTGCAGCCAATTCCTGTAATTGCTGACGCATTTGGGCATAGGTCCGGTAGCCACTGGGAAGCGGTTGACGCCCTTCCCCCATACTGCGCTCCATGCTGGCTTCATAGCGCACCTGACGCTGATTCAATTCAAGCATTTGTGCAGGGGTAATCCGCGCCAAAGCTGTTTTTTGCGCAGTTTCAATGCCAAAGAGATCCAAACCTGCACCTGCGAGTTCAGCCAGTTCAGCGGGGCTACGCCAAAAAAGTCTGACCACACGGGGCTGACTGGATGCTGCCGCTTGAAAACGCGCCGGGGAAGAGCTATTGAGGGCTGAACTGAGATTTAAGGGGGCGCTACATGCGCTCAGAGAAAGGATTGCTGCCAAGGGCAAATGCCAAAGTTTGAGCTTGGAAAGGTGCATGGATAACCTCAAAGGGATTTAAATTAACCAGATTATAACATATTTTTTACTTTTTCGTTCTGCTTTTTTTTGAAATAATCTTGAAAATTTTCAGCCTTGTCAGTGGCTTTTCATGCCCTTGGCAAATTCAATTCAAGCGACTTTTTCGATTGAGGTAGACTCCAAGGCTTGCATAAACTTTTCCAAAGCCTGGCTCAAGCGGGATTCTTCAAGCCCATTCAAGCGCATGTTTTCAGGATCTAAGACCTCAAAATACCGCCCCAAACTGTAAGTTCCCACCAATTGCGCCCCCCACCAAGGCACCAAAGTGGCCATTTGGGTGAGATTGGTTTTGCCCCCATTGGGACCAGGAGAGGTGCTCATCAGCAACAAGGGCTTTTCAGAAAAAAACCGCATCTGAATACGTGAAAGCCAATCGATCAGATTTTTTAAGGCCGCAGGTATTGAGCCATTGTATTCTGGCGAAGCCAAAAGAATACCATCATAGCTTTGAAGTTCTTGAAAAAATGCTTCAATTTCGGGGGGAAACCCCTGGGCTTTCTGTCGATCTGGATTGTAAATGGGTATATTGTCAAAGCGAGAGAGATCTTGAATGGTTACATCGGCGTGGATGTTTTTTGCGGCGATCTCAAGTAATTGACGGTGAATTGAGCTTTGGCTATTGCTGCCTGCTAAGGCGAGAATCTTTTTCATGGGTGCCTCCGATAAACTGAACTGATTTCAGTTTAAACGGAGAACTCCATAAATAATACTGAATAAAAATAATCAAAACAATAAAAATAAGTTATCATCTATCATTGATAAGCATACGCAACTCGTGCTCTGCTGAGACCTTGAGAATTCCCCGTTTAATCAAATAGTTTCCCCAATCCTTTAAAGCGGCAGCTCCCAATTGGGGATCAGAAGTTTCATTTAAGACCTCAGCCACAATTTCTTCCCAGGCACTTTTTCCATTGCATCTTTTCAAACATTCAGCCACGTCTGAGGGCAGGGCTTCCAAACGGGAACCCGCCATATCGCGTATCAAGAGGTAATCCTGCAAGGGCAGTTCCGAACATGCCGGAAGGGGCTGGCCCAAACGCAGCCATTCCAGGATGTCGATAAAAAAGGGCCCCCCAGATATCAAACAGACCCAATCACTGAGGAGGGGCTGAAATTCTGCGGGAAAAAGAGGTGGCAAACGGTAAAACACCCGCTGCAAGAGTGCAATTTCAAAATTCAGAACCTGCGAAAGATGGGGAATGAGAAGCCCTTCCTGCTGAATCTGCTCATTTAATTGCAAGAGCAAAGCCAAGCTGAAGGAAGGCCCCAAACTGTGGGCAATCACTGTTCGCGGCATTTGCAGCAAGAGTTCCTCAAGGTATTCAGGGCCCAATAGGTTTACAATTCTGACAGGGATATGGGATCTCAGTTTCTGCTGAAGCGAGAAACGTGCACTTTGCAACCAGAGCTCACGCTCGGAAGGCACACAGGCCGGTAAATGACTGACGGAAGCGGTGGGCAAGTCTGTCATACGGGTTTCGATAAACCATTCCTCCCAGACCTGTTCCCAAGCACTCAAACCATTCATGAGCGAGACTCCTTCAGCCATCTTCGCGCCTGATCCAAAGGCGTATTCAAACCCTGCTCCAAGGGATCTGCGTCAATGAGCAGTGCTTTTATTTGGGTTTGCGCCAAAATCTGACGTGCCAAGCGCCAGGCTTCAGCATAATGCGGATGCGAAAAACTGCCAGGTAATTTCAATGAAACGACCCGTTCTGCGGTAATCGGTCTGAGCCACTCCCCGGGTGAAAAACCCTGTTGCACTGCCGACTCACACAGCACGCCGAGATCTAAAGACACGCCACAATCACAGCTTTCTGCCAAGCGAGTCATTAATTCACTTTCAGCCAAACCCAAAGAAAAAGAAACCAAACTGTTCTCAAGCACCATGGGCACTGGCAGACAAGAACGCAATTCCAGAATTTTCTGAAGCACATCTTCCCAAACACTTTGACCAGGAGGCAAAGGCAGACTGATACCGGCCTGATAACTCCAAAGCGCCAGAGGAAGCACCCACCAGGGGCTCTGGCAACGCTCCAAAAGTCGCAGCAGATCAGGTATGGCACTCTGCAAAGGTGCACCCAAACCCGAAACACGAATCAGACAGGGGTGCTGGTGGCATATCCGCAGAAGATTTTGGTCTTCAGCGGGCTCCAACCAATATTCAAACTCCAATTCAAAATAATCGGCCTTTTGAATCAGCAAAGAATCTCTGGTTTCTTCCTTCCAGAGCATTCCTGCCCCCAAAACTGGCAAATCCTTTAAATCAAAAGCGGCGGATTTGGAACGTGGCTTGCGCGCAATAATCTGGCTGATATGGTGACGTTCTACCCCTTCTGAAGCATGGGCTTCAGCCACCCAGCCTTCAAAATAAAACAAAATATCCCAACCCTGCATTCTTTCATACAGTTCTCCCAACTGCAAAACCCCTGTGGGGCGCTGGTCGAGACGGTTGATCGAGGTCGCCCATCTTTCTTCAGCAGACGGATCCTGCTCTGTAAACCCAGAAAGAACAAGCAGCCCCCCAGGTTTGATCGCAGCTTTAAAACGCCCAATTAAGCGGGCCCGCTCACCATGCGGAATATAGGGAAAAACATTTAAACAAAAGATCGCTGCCTGACTTTCTCGATTGAGTCGGTGGCTGCGAATGTCTTCATGGAGCCACAGAGCTTGTTCTCCATAGCGTTTGCGTGCAGACTGAATGGCCTCTGCATCCACATCCAAGGCTGTTACTGGCAGTCCCCAGGCAGCCATCGCGGCTCCGAAATGCCCCATACCACAACCAATATCCACAACAGGGCCTGCAGGAATCCAGGGCAAAAGTGCGAGCAGATCTTCGAGATGAAGCTGTCGAGTAGAAAGAGAATTGGCTTTCATAGCCTCATTTTAGCAAAGCAAAGTGGAAATAAGGGGCAAAAAAGAAAAGGCGACGGCCGGAATCGAACCGGCGAGTAGAGCTTTTGCAGAGCTCGGCCTTACCACTTGGCGACGTCGCCTTAAATCTTGACCCACTTTAACATAAGCGACCATGAAAAAACAATATGAAGCAAATTCTCAGCGATACAAGCATTGGGAATGTTAAAATAGCGGAGTATATTTGCTGCAATCAGCAACACGAAATGGACCAATTCATGCAAATCCCCTTTCAAAAATTTCAAGGCTTGGGAAATGACTTTGTCATTCTCGAAGCCAGAGATCTTCCCTTTGATCTGGATTTGAGCCGCTTGGCTCAAAAACTTTGCAACCGACACTTTGGCATTGGCGCTGACGGACTCCTGATTTGTCACCGCGAAAGCCGTGGAGACGCACGGATGCAAGTGATTAACAGTGATGGCAGCGAGCCTGAAATGTGTGGAAATGGCTTGCGTTGCTTTGTACGCTATCTGGCAGGCCATGAAGATCAGAGCTTTCTGATTGAAACAGGTGCTGGATTACTCAAAGCTGAATTTAGCCAGAAAAAACAATCCATTCGTGTCAATATGGGAAAACCTGTTCTCAGTCCTGCTAAAATACCTGCCCTGGGCTGGAATGAAACGCCGGTTGTATCTGCCCCTTTGCAGGTCGAAAACCACTCCTTTGAGATCACACTGGTCTCAATGGGCAATCCCCATTGTGTGATTGAAGTCGATCAAAACTGGTCAAGCGCAGATACGCTGTATTGGGGGCCCTTGCTTGAAATGCACCCCGCTTTTCCCGAACGGATCAATATTGAGTTTACTCAATTTCTGACACCCCACCTGGCCCGTGTAAGCGTCTGGGAGCGTGGAGCGGGCGCAACCCTGGCCTGTGGTACAGGTGCCTGTGCTACGCTGGTAGCTGGCGTACTCCAGAATAAATTAGAAACAGAAGCTGTCATACAATTACCGGGTGGAGATCTCACCCTTTTTTGGGATCAGAACCAGGATCAGGTTTGGATGGACGGCCCGGCGCAAAGAGTCTTTACAGGTTCATATGAAGAAGAAGGAATGATCAGATGAGTGAAGAATTGAGAATTCAGCAGGCACAAAATGAAGCCATACAACGCGAAGCTGATGCTGAAAAAAAATACGAAAAAGCGACCTATAAATTTGAATTGGGCGATCTGGATGAAGCCCTGATGTTGCTGCGCACCTGTATTTCACTTTGCCCAGGCAGTTGGAAATACCATTATAATATTGCCTATCTTTATTGGCGTAAAGATTTAATTGAAGTGGCGATCAACCATTACAAACTCTTTTTAAAATACGCTCCTGAAACAGATAAGGACCGCGAAATCATCGAAGGCCGTATCAAATACCTTGAGGGCGAAGTTAAAAAACGGCGCCAAATCAGATGAAACCCGCGAGTCCCACGAACCTTCCAAGCTGGGACAAATTGACTGAAAAATTAGCAGAACTTGCCATTACACCTGGCGCAAAACGCCTGGCATACTTGCTAAAACCTGTTTTCTCGAAACGAGAACTGGAATCTCTCCAGCGCCAGTTTCATGAGTTCCAGAATTTTTTAGCCGTTTTTCCTGCCCCTTTTAAAGGTTTTGAAGAAAAATCAGTACAAACCCTTTTAAGCCAGCTTGAACGTAACTACTCAAATCTTTTACCGTCTCAAGAGAAAGCGTTCGAATTTTTAGTTGAACGGGCCAAAGCTTTGCGGGGGGCCTTGGAACCCCACCAGAAAAAATGGCCAGCACTCTGGCAGAATTTTCAAACGCTTAAAATCGCTGAAGATCTGCTCAAGCGACTTGAAAAAATACACAGCAGAGATCAAAAAAACCAATTGTTCTCTCAGCGTTGGCGCCAATTTCAGGAAATCAGCAAGTTGCTTTCAGGGCTCGATTTTTTGAATGCCAAGTTTCTACTCGCACAAAGCTATCAGGGAAACTTAGTGGCCTTCAGCAAACACCAGGAAATTCATCTTTCAGACTTTCGCTTCCCCCAGGATCTCTTACAGGACGAACCTTGTTTCTCAGGGGAGCTGCACTGGTCAAACCATGAAAATATCTGGCTATTGACTGGCGCACATGAAAGTGGAAAGACACGACTCTTGGAAAATATCGGCTTGGCAGTGCTTATGCATCAGGCAGGTTTGCCCATTCCCGCCGCATCAGAATCTCATCTCCCTGTTTTCAGTGATCTCCAATTTTTACCTGAAGACACCCCCCTGCGACAAAGTCTGAATGAAATTCAAAGCTTGCTCAGACGCAGTTCGCTGCCCCAATTGCTTTTATGGGACAACCCGCTGACAGGCAGCAACCCAGGAGAAAGCCATGCTTTGCTCAGGGCCCTTTTACAGGAACTGGCTGGCAAACCCGTGAAATTACTGCTGGTGACGCATAACCATCTGCTTACCAAATTGGCAGATGAAAACCCTGCCATGATGCAAGTGGCCTTGGAGCGCAAGGGTCAGAACTTGAAAATTTTACCCCAGCAACGGGCCAGCAGTGAGTTATTCCTTTTGGCCCGTAAAGCAGGCTGGCCAGCAGCCTTGGTGAACCAGGCAGAACAGGCATATGCCAAGCTCAAACCTCCCAAAACCAAAGTACAAGCTGCCCAGCCCGCCAAAGCCCCCAGATTTAAGCTGCCTCAAGCCCCCCCCCAGAACGACGCTCGTCCCCGCTTGACCCCAGGAGTAGAAATTGGCGTCTGGATCTTTGTAGAAAGTCTGCGCTCCTATGGCGAGTTACTCTCGCTGCCAGACAGCAAAGGAGAAGTCAGCGTTCTGCTCGATGGCAAAAAATGGAAAGTTCAGGCCCAAGATGTCTTGCTCAGCAGTCACCGCAAAGAGAAAAAAGGGGATACGACCGGAATTCGCATCATCACCTATTCGATTGCGACCGAAGCCTGTGATCTTCACAATTTGAGAGTGCATGAAGCGGAATGGACGCTGGAAAAATTTTTGGACACTGCGACTCACGGAGGACTGCACCAGGTCAGTATTATCCATGGCAAAGGGGAAGGCGCTTTGCGACGTGCCGTTCATGCTGCATTGGCAACTTCTCCCTATGTCAAAAGTTTTCGCCTCGCTGAATATGGCAAAGGGGACTCAGGCGTAACCGTTGTTGAATTGAACTGAAAACTATTTCATAAAATCAATAGTGGGGTGGTTTTTCATTTGCCGGTTTTTCAGCTTGGTTTTCCAAAGCCAGTTTCACCCGCTCTAAGAGATGTTTATTTTGAATTTCTAAATGATAAAGCTGTTTTTGATGAGCTGCATAAAGCGTTTTCAGCTTCAGCAACTCATCATCCTGAAAAGCCAGACGGGTTTCAAGCGCAACCAGGCGCGCTTCAATATCATCGCTTGGCATTTCGTTTTAACGCTCAGGCATCACAGGGGTCAGAGGCTCTTCGGCTTCGCCGCCAGCCACTTTGCTGATCAAAGCGCTTAAGGTGCGGGCCACTTCCACAGGCAAAATCACCCGTTGGCTGACCATGATCGGCTCTTCTTTTAAAAGCTCAACTTCTGAACTGTCGAGGGGGGGCACATAGCCCAAATCCAGAACCACAAAATCATTTTCAGCACGCACTCTGCCGATATTGGCAAAAAGCGAAGGTGCGTTGAAATCCTTTGCCATAATTTCATCACTGTTCAATTCGGCCATGGGGTGCCTCCAAAATGTTTTCTTTTTCAGGTATCTTCCTGAACTGTGTGATGATAGCATAGTTTCTATGCTGATTAAATACACTCCACCCCTTTGAATTGATCGAAACGCTGCAAAGCATGTTTTTATCCCGCTATGTTTCAATCCAAGAAATTGGCAGTTTTTATAGGCAACTCTGGTTGGACAGCTATGAATATGTTTTCGCAATTGATCTGGGTTTAAAACCCGATGATTTTAGCGTTTTGGGTCTCTGGAAAAGAAAATCAAATTCTCAGCCGCCATAATCCCGACTATCTTGTCTGTTTTATAGCTCCTATGTTACGCTGGGGGCGTAACCATCAATGCATCTGGGAGCTTATACATGATCGCCGAACAGGTCCGCGAAATCGTCGAATCTAATCTGGAAAACGCCAAAGTACACGTAAGAGATTTTACGGGTACCGGCGACCACCTTGAAATCAACGTGATCTGGCCTGGTTTTTCTGGAATGCCGCGCGTACGCCAGCAACAAACCGTTTATGCTCTTTTGAATCATTTGATTGGTGATGGCCGACCGATTCATGCGCTCTCAATGAAGACCTGGGTCACAGAACCTGAAGAACTGAGTCGGCCTGCTGACGCCTATTATGGTGTATAATTCTTGATTTTCAAATATTTTGCTTGAAGGAGCAACCTTATGAGCCGTGATGTGATCAAAGAAATTGAAAATGAAATTAAAGAAAACACGATCATGCTGTATATGAAAGGCACCCCTGATCAACCCATGTGCGGATTTTCCTTTACCGTCGTGGAAATTCTGAATCAAGTGGGCAAACCCTATGCCTCTGTCAATATTTTGGCTGATCAGGAAAAACGCGAAGCGATTAAACAGTTTTCAAACTGGCCCACCATTCCCCAACTGTATATCAAGGGTGAATTTATCGGGGGCTGTGATATTACCCGTGAGATGTTTGAAAATGGCGAACTTCAGCAAATGGTAGATCAGGCTGTAGCTGCCCAGGTTTAATTCCTGGCGCAAAACAAGTCTGAACTTGTTTTCTTATCTCTATTTTTGATTCATAAAAAAAACAGCGTCCCTGATCAGGGGCGCTGTTTTGTATCATTAAACGTTTATTTCATTAAGGCATCATAGACTTGGCGCTTATTATAGTCGGAACTCATGTTCTGACCCACCTGGCGCATCAGGAATTCCTTTTCAGGCATATCCATGCGTTGGCTGCGCACCATACTCTTAAAGCTTTCAACTTGGGTATATTCACTGCTGATGGTGCCGATGCTGATAATCACAGACTGTTGAGCCTGAGGAGAAAGGCGTTGGGCTTGAATCAGATTGCCCAAAACCTGACCTTTGTTATAGTCTGAACTCATTTCACGGGTAGCTTTTGCCAGTTTGATAGCGGCATCATCACGCAGACTGGGGTTTTTAGCCAAAGTTTTGAGCAATTCAGTCTGGGTATAGTCAGAGCTGATGCCTTTGCTGATCGTTTCGACCAACATCATCTGCTCACGGGTAGACATATCAGTTTGTCCCACCAATTTATTTAAAATCTGACCTTTTTCATAATCAGAACTGAGGGTACGCACCATTTCCAGTTTCAAATAGGCACCTGAATCACGCTCAGAGTTTTGGTAAGGATCGTTGAAAGGGCTTGAAGGCTGGGGTTTAAAAGGATCATGATGAGGCGCACTGGGTTGGGGCTTGAAGGGGTCATGTGAAGGCGAATTAAAGGGATTGCTGGGAGCGGGTTGGGTAAAGGGGTTGTGGCTGGTTTGCTTGGAAGTTCCAATCGTCAGGGTGCCAGCAACCAGCGCTTCAGCAAATTCTTTGCGGGAAATGCGATTATCACCATTGCTGTCTACCGCCCGCAAAACTTCTGGGCTGGCTTGAAAATCTTCTTTCGAAATCCAGGCATCTGAAACCCAATCTGCTACAGGACGATCAAAATTCTCATTGCGCTTTGAAAAATAATTGGCAATTTTATCAGCCGTTTCAGGATTCAGGCTGGTAATAAAGACATCCCCCTTTTCGAGAGAGGTTGCAAGTTCACGGGTACCAGCCACACCATTTGCATTGCCAATCTGGCTTTGTGCATTCCAGGAAATATTGGCTTCTGCTTTGTCTACACGGTTATTGCGATTGGCGTCCATGGCGCGGGTAATGGCCATAAAATCTTGGGATTGAAGATTGGTTAAATTCGGCATGGTGATATCCTCTTTTCAATTTTTAACACTTGAGTTTGATACCTATACTATCGAGTGTTTTACAGAATAAATTCTTATCTTAAGGTTAAGAGACAAGTAATAAATGGTTAATTTTGATTCAAATCAATTTACAAATAGTTTAATCTTTTCAGGTTGGAGTGCTTGTTTATGCCCAAAAGAATGTTAAAATTAGCCCTAAAGACTGAAGCTAAAATCAGCCTCCCAAAGTGGAAATCCACAGATATTCTAAGCAACAAAGGCACACATAGAAAGAGCATGAAAAAAATTCAGATCGCGGGCATGGGAAAATATTTACCTCCATTGCGGGTCAGTTCCGCCGAACTTGAAATCAAAATGGGCTTGGAACCTGGTTGGATACTCGAAAAATCAGGCGTTGAATTTCGTCATTATGTAGAAGAAGACAGCAATTCGAGCATGGGCGCAAAAGCTTTAGAAAAAGCACTTACAAATGCTGAGATGGAATACGAGGAATTGGATCTGATCATTTCAGCGGCAGGTTCTTATGACTATCCCATTCCAGACACCTCCTGCCTGATTCAAAAAGCTGCAGGCAAAGGGCTTTCAGGTATTCCCTCCTTTACAGTCGATGCAACCTGTCTCAGCTTTCTTACCGCCCTGGATCTTGCTGCCTGCCTGATCGAAATTGGCCGCTACCGAAACATCGCGATTGTCAGCAGTGAAATTGCTTCAAAATCACTCAACCCCCAGGAATGGGAAAGCTCTACCCTCTTGGGAGATGGAGCCGCTGCAGCCATTTTGCGCCCGACCCCAGAGGAAGAAACTTCAGCAGTCCTCAGTGCTGCCATGGAGACTTATGGAGATGGGGCTTTTTATACTTGGGTCAAAGGGGGGGGCAACGTCTTTCATCCCCGAATTGAAGCCGAAGATCGCGAAGCTTATACTTTTCATATGAACGGCCCCGCCGTCTTGGGAATGGCCTTCAGAAAACTGCGTCCTTTCGTAAAAAAACTCTTTCAGAAGCTCGATTTCAGCCTGCAAGAGATTGAACTTTTTGTGCCACATCAGGCCTCAGGCGTTGCACTTGAAAAGGCGCAAAGCTTTTTTCGCTTGGAGGATCATCAGTTCATGAGCAATATTCGCGATCATGGCAATTGTATTGGCGCCTCAATCCCGATGGCCCTCTGTGATGCGATTTCACAGGGCCGAGTCAAACGCGGGGATCGGGTTTGCCTGCTGGGAACAGGGGCCGGGCTCTCGCTCGGAGGCCTGGTGATGACCTATTAGCCCCATGAGCCGGCATTACGAAAGGGTTTTGTTTACGGGGGGGCGAAGCCCCGCAACACTCGCGCTTTTACGTCTGTTTGCAGCCCGTGGGGCACGGTGTTTTGTGGCAGAAAGTATCACGCCCAATTTAGCGGGAGCTTCTCGATTTTGCCAGAAAAATCTCAGGGTTCCCCCACCCAATCAAGATCCTGAAGCCTATATTGCTGCACTTGAAAAATACATTCAGGCTTACAAAATTGAACTCTTGGTGCCGACCTGCGAAGAGGTTTTTTTTATCTCGCGTTGGAAACACCAACTGGAAAAACAATGCACGGTCTTCACTTCAAGCATCGATATTCTGACCCATCTGCACAGTAAATACCAATTCATTCAATTACTCAAGGCCTTAAAACTTTCTGCCCCAGAAACAGTCAAAGTAGAAACAAAGAGCCAACTTGAAGCTGCTCTGGCTGAATTTCCAAGCTACGTTCTGAAACCAGAATTTTCACGTTTTTCAAATTTTGTAATGATCAATCAAGCTCCAGAGACATGCTTAGCAAAAATCTCACCCACCGCAGAAATCCCCTGGGTCGTGCAGGCCTTTCTTGAAGGCCCCCAATATTGCTCGTACAGTGTAGCCCGAGCAGGCAAACTGCTTGCCCACAGCGTCTATGCCAGCACCTATTGCGCTGGGTTGGGTTCGACGATTTATTTTGAATCGGCAGGCATTCCTGCCATTCTCCGAATCGTCGAGAAAATCGTTGCAGCCCTGGATTATACAGGCCAGATAGCCTTTGATTTTATCCACGCGGAGGGACGTTATTGGCCCATCGAATGCAATCCCCGTGCCACCACCGGCACCCTGCTTTTTACGGTGGATGACGATTTACCCGCCGCCTTTTCTCCCGATTACCCAGGCCCGGTGATCCATCCCAGTGGCGAAAAAAACAGCATGGTGACTTTGGCCATGTATCTATACGCTTTGCCTCAGTTAAAGTCTTTAAGCGAATTCAGAACCTGGTGGGCAAAAATGGGAATGGCAGAAGACGCTATTTTTCATTGGGATGACCTGCAACCCTTTATCAAACAATTTCAGATCATGTGGAAAACCTGGCTGCTGGCAAAAAAACATCAGGTCACACTTTTAGAAGCCTCGACCCTCGATATTGAGTGGAATGGCCATTGGCCAGCAAGGAGCAAACAATGAAAATACTGGTCACAGGCGCCACAGGCTTTTTGGGCTTCCGTCTCATCCAGACACTGAAATTTGAAGGTTATGAAGTGATTGCAACAGGGCGCAATCCAATCATGGCCGAAAAAATAAGCCAATTGGGAATCCCCTTTGCAGCAGGGGCCGTTGAAGACAAGGAATTTCTGATACAGATTTCGCAAGGCGCAGAAGCTGTGATTCATACGGCAGGACTCTCTTCTCCCTGGGGGCACTACGCTGACTTTGAACGCAGCAATGTCTTGGGCACCGAAGCCGTCATTGCTGCCTGTTTAAAAAACAAAATCCGCAGACTGGTGCATGTTTCAACGCCCAGTATTTATGTGATCTACGGTGATCGCGAGCAGGTGAAAGAGTCTGATCCCCTGCCCCCCCAATTTATCAATGCTTACGCAGCCACCAAATTCCTGGCAGAAGAAAAAATCAGAGCCGCTTCAGCTCAAGGGCTTGAAACAATTATGATTCGCCCCCGGGCATTAATCGGCAAAGGGGACACTGTGATCGTGCCCCGTCTGCTCAGAGCCCATCAGGAAGGGCGTTTGCGCATTATTGGCTCAGGTCAGAACCGGGTGGATCTCACTGCTGTTTCAAACGTGGTGGATGCCTTGCTGCTCTGCCTGCATGCGCCCCAGGAGGCACTGAACGAGGCCTATAATATTACCAATGGGCAGCCTGTTCAACTCTGGGAATTTTTGGCTGAAGTCTTTGATCAATTGGGGCTCAGCCTCAACCGTAAAAAAATCCCCTATTCACTGGCTTTTGCTTTGGCGTCGGGCATGGAAGCGCTGGCAAAAATGGATCCTCAGTATAAAGAACCTCCCTTAACGCGCTACAGTGTGACCATGTTGGCAAAAAATCAAACCTTGAATATTGAGAAAGCCCGCCTGAAACTGGGCTATCAACCCCGCCAATCTCTTGAAGAGGCAAGTGAGGAGTTTATCCGCTGGTGGAAGCAAACACACTGGCTTTAGCGTGGCAAGCCTGGCAGGAAGGACGGCTGAGACATGCTCGAAAACTGGCTGAACAAGCCAGCCGCGAAGTAGCCCAGGCCAGCCCGAGGGCTCATACCCTTTTGGCACGAATTTTTTTGGACAGTCAACTCCCCACTCTTGCGCACATGCATTTGAATGCAGGCATTGCAAATCAGACCGATCAACTCTTGCAGGCCCAAATGTGCTGGGAACTGGGCCAATTTGAAGCAGGCCTTCAGGTTTTAAGCACTTTTCCCAATCCAAATCTGTCTGAATTTCGGGTCTTGAAATTTTTACTGAGCGAGGGTCTGAACCCTTCTGAAACCCACTTTCAGGAGCTGCTCTCAAGCCCCGAATCCCCCGAGGAAAGCCGACAGATTTTAAGCTTTTGCCATGGCCAAAGTAAAAATCCCCAAAGCCTTGAAAAATGGATTTTGGGGTTAAACGGCGCTGAAAGTTTTCAGCTTGAAAGCCATTTAATCCTCGCTCAATCCTATTTTGATCAAGGGGATATTCAGGCCTCCCGCGCGTGGTTTCTCTCTGCCCAAAAATTTGCGCCTCAGAATAGCCGCATTTTGCTTGGCCTCGGGCTTTGCGCCCAGCAAAGCGGAAACAAGAACCTGGCGGAGTCCTATTATCAACAGGCACTTCAAATCCAACCGGGACTGATTTCAGCACATTTTAACCTGGGGGTTTTGTATCTCAGCCAGGGCCAATGGCGTGAGGGCTTTCGCAAACTCGAATGGCGCCTGCAGAAACCCAGACTGAAAAAACTGCTGAAACCGCTTTGGCAGGGGCAAAACTTAAAAGAACGCAGACTGCTGGTTCAGGCCGAATATGGGTTGGGGGATCAAATTCAATTCTGGCGCTTTTTAAGCCCCCTTTGCGAGCAAGTTGGAGCGCTTATTCTGGAAGTGCCTGCCCCCCTGTTTCATCTGGCAGAACGACTCAACTTACCGATCACGCTTTTCAAAGAGGGCAGCGCCCCTCCGGCCTATGATTATGCAATTCCCCTGCTAAGCCTGCCTTTTCGCCTCAATTTAGCCAAAGACTCAGACATGCGCAGTTTGCCGCCCTGGAAATTGCCCCAAGTCTCAAAACCGAGTCCGAAAAGGACGCCCAAAATTGGACTGGTTTGGCAAGGGCGTATCGCCCCAGCCCACAAAAGCTACCGCCAGCTCCAAGCCCAGAAAGCCATCCCCCGTCAGCAAATTCAGGCCTGGGTTGAAGATTTCCCTGCGGCTGAATATCTTGCCCTACAACCCGATTTATTACCAGAAGCCATCCCCCCAGGCATTCAAGATGCGGGGGCTCAACTTGAAAACTTTGAGCAGACCCTCAATCTTCTTCAAGACTTAGATGCGCTGCTCAGTATTGATTCAGCCCCCCTCCATCTGGCTGGGTCTTGCCAAGTTCCGGCGAGGCTCCTGCTCAATGAACCACGCCCCTGGCTCTGGCCGGCCACAGGAGCAGAAACCTATTGGTATCCCCAAGTGAAATTGCTCTCCCCCCTGAACCCAGGCTTCAATCCCCTGGCAGGAATAATTTAAACCTGTTTAAATAGGGGGATGAGAGTCATTTCAACACGCAGATTCGCCCAGTTTCTCATCCCTTTCCTGGCCTTCGGTGCAGTCGCCTGTAGCCCAGTAGATGCCCGTGCCCCCCAAACAGCGAGTAAAGCCACAGCTTCCCCCCTGGCCCTGATCCCAGCCAAATTTGGAGAGATTGAGCTGCAATTGGAATTGGCAAGAACCCCTCAAGAACAGCAGACAGGTCTGATGAATCGCAAATCCTTGCCTGAAAACCAGGGCATGCTGTTTATTTTTGAACAGGAAAAAACCCTGGGATTTTGGATGAAAAACACCCTGATTCCCTTGAGTATCGCCTTTCTCAACTCAAAACTTGAGATTGTCGATATTCAGGAAATGCAAGCATTGGACGAAACAACCCATATTTCCTTAAAACCAGCGCTTTATGCCCTCGAAATGAATCAAGCTTGGTTTAAAAAACACTCTATTCAAGTGGGAACAAAACTGACAGTTTCATTGCCAGAAGCCGCTTCCCAGCCTTGAGGGTGCAGCCCTCACAGATCAGAAATGAAATGCAAGGCTAAAATGACCAGAGGATATAGACAGGTCTGTCAATTATGAAAAATAACCGGGACAATTTAACTTCCCGATCTGCCAGGAAAAAACATACCCTTTTCCGGCAGACGTTGGTCATGCTGTGTGCATCGGGGTTTCTCAGTTTTCATCTTCCAGCTTTTGCACAACC
Source organism: bacterium (Candidatus Blackallbacteria) CG13_big_fil_rev_8_21_14_2_50_49_14 (assembly GCA_002783405.1). Lineage (NCBI taxonomy): Bacteria > Candidatus Blackallbacteria > bacterium (Candidatus Blackallbacteria) CG13_big_fil_rev_8_21_14_2_50_49_14. Next base: position 58,240 of record PFGG01000072.1, read on the forward strand.
CGCTGCTTCTGTCATTCAAAACCTGCAATACAATAACCGTGAACAAATTTTGGGATTTACCTCCACCAACCGGCCCTTGCCACAAATTCAATATTTGCCACGAGAATCGGGACGACGTGTCGTTATCGATTTGCCCGATGCGATTTTTCCCCAGGTGCGCGATGAAATCTCGCCCAAAATTCCTGGCGTAGAAAAAGTAAGGATCAGCCAATTCACGAATGATCCACCTGCAGTGCGCATGGTGCTGGATGTTGAAAAAGAAGTCGATGTTGCCATCCGAACTGAACCTTTGGGTCAGGGTTTCCAAACCTGGATACAACCCCATCAACAGGCTGGAACAGCTCAAAAAACTTTTCGAGTCAGCCCTCCCACGATTCAACTCGCTGCGATTCAATCCGTTGAATTGAAAAAACTCGAATTACGCAATAACAACCTCTATATGGAAGGAACTGGCCCCCTTTACCCTGAAATCCGCAAATTAGATGCAGAAGAAAAGCGATATGGCATCACCCTTTACAATGTACGCAGTCCGCTCAATGGCAAGCGTCCCGAACTCAACTCAGCACTGTTTAAGGATGTTCAAATTGCAAACAGCTCTGATCGCGTAGAAATTCAGTTTAAACTGACCCGCGACGATGTGGAAATCGTGCCATTCAGTGAAGACAATAACTGCACGATTCAATTTCTAGTACTCGCCTCCTCTAAAAACTTAGCCAAACTCGATGAAATCGAAATCATGGAAATGGATTCGACAGTGACGCGAATTCGCATTCACACGGATCGCCCCTTTGATTATCAGATTTATCCCCTTGAAAAGCCGCATCGCCTGGTGATTGATACGCTGGGAACCGTTTTAACCCAGCGGGAGGATACACGCCTGATTCGCTCCAGCGGGAATTTAGAACGAATCCGCATGGCACCCTTAAACCGTCAACAAAACTCAGATATTCGCTTTGTTTTTGATTTAAAAGGTGAAGTGGCCTATCAATACAGCACCCACGATCGCTATGTCGAAATCATTTTACAAGCCCGAGACCGGGATCGCCCCCCCCCGATAGATGAAGCCAGCCGACGTGCTTTTATTGTGATTGACGCTGGACACGGGGGCAATGATCCCGGTGCGATTGGCAAAGGGGGCATTCGAGAAAAAGAAGTGACCCTGGCTGTTTCAGATTATTTGAAACGCTACCTTGAAAACGATCAATTCAAGGTGATCTTAACCCGCGCCGAAGATTTAGAGATTCTTTTACAGCCCCGCGTCGATGTCGCAAACCTACGCAATTCCGATCTATTTATCAGCATTCATTGCAATTCAATGCCCCCCAACAATGAGCATATCAAAGGAATCGAAACCTATTACACCACCCCCCAAAGCAAAGAATTGGCAGATGTTTTGCATCAATATCTTGTCAAAGAATTGGGCGCTCCTGATCGCAGGGTACGCAAACGGGGACTTTTTGTCACCCGCAAAACCAAAATGCCCTCTGTCTTACTCGAAATTGGCTTTGTTTCAAACCCTGAAGAAGAAGCCCTCTTAAGCAGCAGTGCTTACCAACGCAGAGTCGCCAAGGCGATTCGAGATGGAATCTATGATTATTTAAGCAAACACAAGCCACAAAGAGCGGGCAACTTATAAGGGCTGCAGACTGCTTCAGTAAAGTAATCTTAAATCGTTTTAAGGGTCTCAAAATGCCTCAAAACAAAAGCCCGGCTCTGGCCGGGCTTTCAAATTTTGATTGTTTATTGATTCAGCAAAGGTTGCATTTTTTCTTCATGGCTGCCTTTCAAGGCACTCAGGGTCCCTCCGCCAACGAAGGTAATCGCTGAACCTGCAGCAAAGATAGGTGCAAAACTCATTCCGACCATTGCCCAACCCATTGCGTCTTCACCGTGGGTTACAGAAGCACCCACTACCGCAGCCCCTACAGCCAAACCCGCCAAAGCAAGAGTGCCTTTGGTTCCCCAGTTCCAGGCGCCTTCCATAAAGGTATTTTTTTCATTATCAACAGCTTTCACATCAGCCAGAACCGATCCTGACTCCGTATGCAATTGAACAAAAGGCATATCGCCTTTTTTCTGCAAAGCTTTCAAATCCAAACCATCACCTTGCAGGACATAATTTTTTCCATTGGCCTGAAAATAGACCTGATCCAGACCATCTTTTTTTCCAGCTTGATAGGCCTGTTCCAAAGCCACGCCCGGTTTTAATTCACGCAAGCTTCCGCCCAGGGACTTTCCATTGACTGTAACAACATTTAAATTCATGGTTCTCTACACCTTCTCTGATTTGATAAATTTTATATCGCCCAATATTTAGATTTCTGAATTATTTTAAGTATTTTTTGAATTAAAATTAACAATTACTTAAGCTTATTTCCCCCCTGCCCGCATAAACCCTTTTGCTGATGAAAGGGGATAAATCAAGCTATACTCAAAACAATTTGCGTTTCTGATCCTTCTTTCCGACACGCTCTTCTCTAGGGTCTTAGACAAAGAATGAGCAGGGATCTGGACATTTTTCAAAGATTAAGCTACTATTCCCATAAGACTTTCTAAAAGGTTCTGATCGATTCAAATTGTGAGATTCATCGATTCTGCTTCGACCGTTCATCCCGGCAAAACCCGCTTAAGTTTTTCTGGCCTGTATGTGTTCGTAAAACAGGCAATGAAGACCCTTCCATTTTGATCCCAGTCCCGCTAAAGTCCTTGAATTCATTGATGAAGGTATTTTAAGTTCATGAATATTTATGTTGGTAATCTGTCATTCCAGGCTGATGAAGAAAGCCTCTACCAGCTCTTCGCTGAATACGGCGAAGTCAAGAGCGCTCGCATCATCACCGATCGTGAAACGGGTCGTTCTAAAGGTTTTGCATTTGTAGAAATGCCCTCCGATGATGACGCCCGGAATGCCATCAGCGCCCTCAATGGAGCTGACTATCTGCGTCGTCCCCTGACCGTCAACGAAGCGCGTCCCCGTGAAGAGCGCGGCGGCGGCGGATTTGGTGGCGGCCATCGCCGTGGTGGCGATGGAGGTGGCTACCGTCGTTAAGCTTTAACGCTGAAGAAGCAGATATTCCCCGTTTTGGGTATGTTACCCAAAACGGGGCGTTCTTTTTGGAAGCGTTTGCTTCAAGCGTAACTTTCCGGTCGTAGCAGGCAACTCCTCCCGTCTGAGCTCAGAGATTCGTTATACTGATGACATGACTAGCCAAGAATTACTGAATACCCATCAAAAAGCCTTGCGAATCAACCTCGAACCTATTCGCTATGGTTCATTTGCTGAAATCGGAGCAGGCCAGGAAGTCGTTCGTTGGTTTTTTACGGTTGGCGGCGCGGCGGGGACAATTGCCAAAAGTATTTCTGCCTACGATATGAAAGTCAGTGATGCCATTTACGGACGCACCAAACGCTATGTCTGCCGCGAACGTCTTGAAAGCATGCTGGACTATGAACACAAACTCAATCTTGAGCGCTTACGGGACGAGCGCGGTGACAATACCGCTTTTTTCACCTTTGCAGATACCGTAGCTGCCCGCAGTTTTAAAGGCACAAACGAATGCCATGGCTGGATGGGGGTGCGTTACCAAGCCCATCCCCGTGATGAAGACAGCCAGATTATTCTGCATGTCCGCATGTTGGATAAGGAAAACACCCTGCAACAAGAAGCATTGGGAATCGTGGGCGTCAATTTACTCTATGGTGCATTTTTTTTGCATCACCGCCCAGATGACTTGATTCGTTCGCTGAAAGACAATCTCTCCCCTGGCCGAATCGTGATTGATATGATTGAATTTTCAGGGATAGAGTTCCGCAATGTAGACAATCGCTTGATGAGCTTACGACTTGTTCAGGAAGGCTTGGCCAATGCCGCCGTATTTGCAGCCGATGGTCAAGTCTTGCAACCCTCAGAATTCTTTTACAAAAAGCCCATTTTGATGGAGCGCGGAAGTTTTCGACCCGTACGCAAAGTTCATCTGGATCTCATGGAAGCAGCCTGGGATAAATTCAAACAAGAGCCGGGCGTAGAAACCGACAAGGTGATTCGGGTCATGGAAGTCACCATGCACCATTTAACAGCCTCAGGCGGCCTTGAACCCCGAGAATTCTTGGCCCGTGCCGATGCCCTCAATGCCTGCGGCTTTCATGTGCTGATATCCAATTATTTTGAATACTACCGTCTGGCGGCCTATCTTGCCCGTTTCAGCAAAAAGAGCATTGCCCTGGCCATGGGGATCCGCAGCTTACAAACCCTCTTCGACGAACAGTATTATACCCATCTCGAAGGGGGAATTCTGGAGTCTTTGGGCCGCCTGTTTAAAAATGATCTCAAACTGTATATTTATCCGGCCAAAGATCCTGATTCAGGTGCCGTGCTCACCTTGGATTCCCTTGAAATTGCTCCCGGTTTGGATAAATTATTTGGTTATTTGGTGGATAAGGGTTTGATTGTTTATCTGGATAATTATAACCCCGATTGTTTGACCGATTATTCGCGCAATTTATTGCACCAGATTGAAACCCATCAAAGCGGTTGGGAAGAAAAAGTGCCTGAGCAGGTCGTGAAATTGATCAAAGAGCGTCATTATTTTGGCTACCACCCACATGAGGACGAGGAAGATTAATGCTTGAAATCAATGACCTGACTGTAGAATTTGGCGATCGGGCCCTCTTTCAAAATGTCAGTTTGGTTTTTTACGATAAAAAGCGCTACGGTTTGGTGGGCGCCAATGGGGCAGGCAAGTCCACTTTTCTGCGTATTTTAACAGGACAAGAACACCATTACAGCGGTGAAATCACCTGGCCCAAAGATATTCGCGTCGGGGTTTTAAACCAGGACCATTTTGCCTTTGAAGATCAGACGATTCAAAATGTCGTGATTCAAGGTAAAAAAAATCTATGGGAAGCCCTGCAAACTCAGGATCAATTGTCGCAAAAATCTGATATGAGTTTGGAAGAAAGTGCTCTCTACGCAGAAGCTGAAGCTGTGATTCTGCGCGAAGGGGGCTATACCGCAGAGAGCGAAGCCGCCAAACTGCTGCTCGGTCTGGGTATTCCAGACAGCCACCATCGCCAACTTTTAAAAACGCTCTCGGGCGGCTATAAATTAAGGGTTCTGCTCGCACAATTGCTCTTCAGCCAACCTGAAATTCTTTTGCTGGACGAACCCACCAACCATCTGGACATCGATTCGATCAAATGGCTTGAAAGCTATTTAAATCAGTATCCTGGCCTCCTGATTGTGGTTTCACATGACAGAGGTTTCCTCAACGGTGTATCGACACAGATTGTTGATATCGATTATGGCACCCTGAGAATCTATACAGGCAATTATGATGCCTTTGAAGCCGCCAAAGCCCTCGAAAAAGAGCAAAAAGAAAAAGCCTTGGAATCTCAGGAAAAACGCAAAGAAGAATTGCAGGCCTTTGTCGATCGTTTCCGGGCCAAAGCAACCAAAGCTTCAGCGGCCCAATCTCGGGTGAAAATGATTGAAAAAATGGAAGCGATCGAGATTCAGCCCTCTTCCAGACGCTACCCAGCTTTTCGTTTTAGCCCCCATACGACCTCTGGCATTATTCCGCTCCAGGTCAAAGATTTAGGTAAATCCTATGCGGATAAGCAGGTCTTAAAAGATCTCTCCTTTGAAGTTGAAAGAGGGGATCGAATCGCCCTGATCGGCCCCAATGGAGTCGGCAAATCAACGCTTCTGAAAATTCTAATGCAGGAACTGGAAGCGGATCAAGGAAGTTTTCAATGGGGTCATGAGGTCTTGCCTGGCTATTTCCCCCAGGATTACCGCAGCCAACTTGAAAAGCAGATGAACGTCTTTGACTGGCTCTATCAGTATGATGCAACGGCAACCGTCAGTCAGATTCGCGGGCTCTTGGGACAGGCGCTCTTTTCAGGTGACAGTGTCAAGAACAAGCTTTCCACCTTAAGTGGAGGGGAAGCCACGCGCCTGATTTTTGCCCGCATGATGCTTTTGCCCTCAAATTTTCTGCTTCTGGATGAACCGACCAACCACTTGGATATGGAATCGATTGAATCTCTGACAGAAGCCTTGCGTGAATACAAAGGAACATTGCTGGTTGTAAGCCACAATCGTTATTTTGTCTCTGAAGTGGCTACCCGAATTTTGGAACTCAGACCCGAAGGGTTTACAGACTTTAAAGGCAGTTATTCAGAGTATCTGGAAAAAGCGGGTACGGATCATCTCAACCGCGACCTCTCCCTACAACAGCGCACGGTTCTCTCACAACAAACTCAAAAAGTGGAAATTCGCAATGACAATGCTCAGAATTATGAAGCCCGAAAGCAACAACAGCGCAGAATAAAACAGCTTGAAAAGCGCATTCCTGAACTTGAAGAACTCTGCCTATCATTAGAAAATAAAATTCAAGCCAGTGATTTGGCGCTGGCAGAGGCCTATGGTTCTGGGTCAGAAGCAGAGCAAGCACTTTGTCTGCAAGAGAAACAGAAACTCGAAGAAAAAATGACAGCCACAATGCAAGAGTGGGAAGAAGCTGAAGAAGAACTGGTAAACCTTCAGTCTTCAGAGTGAAGATTGGAAACATTAAAAAGAGAGTATAATGAGTGGCATGTCTGAGAACAAAATCCTTTCAGCGTTTATTCAGAAGCTTCAGGAAAAAACGGCCCGAATCGGCATCATCGGTCTGGGGTATGTAGGATTGCCCCTTTTAGAAGCCTTTTCACGCAAAGGCTTTGCTGTGACTGGGGTAGATATCAACCCCGAACGCATTCAGCAACTACAACGAGCAGAATCGTATATTCAGGATATTCCCAACCCAATGCTCGCACAGGTCTGTGCCCAAGCAAGTACGCTTTTCACCACTGATTTCTCAAGTTTAAGTGCTTGCGATGCGATTATTATTTGTGTTCCCACCCCCTTGCGCAAGAGCAAAGAACCCGATATCTCCTATATCCTCTCAGCAGCTGAAAAAATCGCAGAATTCCTCCACCCTGGCCATTTGGTCATTCTCGAAAGCACCACCTATCCAGGGACCACAGATGAAATTCTCTTGCCCCTGTTTCAAGCCAAAGGCCTCGATATTGGCAAGGATTTTATGCTGGCTTTTTCCCCCGAAAGAATTGATCCTGGCAATCAAAGTTTTCAGGTATCAGATATACCCAAAGTTGTGGGCGGGGTTACGCAAGCCTGCACGACTGCAGCTGAAAAACTTTACCATCAGGTGATGGAGAAAGTACATATTGTCTCCTCGGCGCGTGTCGCTGAGACGTCTAAAATTCTTGAAAATACATTTCGCAGCGTTAATATTGCCTTGGTCAATGAGTTTGCAGGCATTTGCCGAACCTTGGGCGTCGATATCTGGGAAGTCATCGATGCCGCCGCCACCAAACCTTTTGGCTTTATGAAATTTTTGCCCGGCCCAGGCATCGGGGGGCACTGTATTCCACTGGATCCCCACTATCTGATTTGGAAATCACGGTTACACGGCTATGAACCCCGCTTTATGGCCCTGGCTGAGCAAATCAATTCAGGCATGCCCCGAGAGGTTTTGCAATTGATTGTGGAAGCGCTGAATGGGATCAAGAAATCCCTGAACGGCAGTAAAATTTTAATTTTAGGGGTCGCCTATAAACCTGATATCGACGATGTCAGAGAATCTCCTGCCCTAGAACTGATTCAATTGCTTTGGAGCAAAGGTGCCCAGGTCGCGTATTACGACCCCTTTGTATCTGAGCTTCAAATTGAAAAGCAAAGATTAAATTCAATCGAGATTTCAGAGGGTTTGTTAAAGACTTTTGATTGTGGCGTGGTCATCACACATCACAGCAAAGGAGTTGATTATTCACAGTTTTGCAAAGAAATTCCACTTTGGGTAGATACCCGCAATGCCCTGCGTGAATGTCAAACTGAAAACACTCACATTCTCTGGCTTTAAGGCATGAAAATTCTCTGGGGCCCCGATTTCAGAGAGCCTTTGGATTTAAGCTTTTCTGAAGTACTCAAAGCCCAGGGTTCAAAATTTGACTACGATCCTGAGCATATACCACCAGGAGAGTTCCTACCGGCTTGGGAACGTCTGATTCATCGAGACCACTCTCCTCCCGACTGGTTTTTTGTTTTGAATCCTTTAAAGCGTTTGGCTCCGCCTCAAATCGGCAAGATCTCGCTGCCGGTTTTGGCAGTCTGTGATTTTTCAGGCCAGATGCATCCCCCATTTTTAGCAAAATGCCTCGCAGATTACGATGCCTTGCTTGCTGTAAACCCTCAGACCCAGGCCCAACTCAAAGCAGCGGGATTGAAGCCCTTAGATACGCTTTGGATGGGAATTTTACCCAGAATGCATAAGCCCCTGACCTCTCCTCAAGTCTTGTTTCCCTTGCTCTATTACGCTCAAAATGGGCATTCACCCCTGCTCTCTGAATTAGAAGCCTTGGATCTGCCCATAAAACCCCACTATTTTATCGCAACACACCCCGCAATCCTGCCCTTTTACTTCAAACACAGTCGCTATGTCATCTTGGATGACCCCTTTTTGAATACGCGCCATCTTGAAGCGCTGGCCAGTGGTGCCATTCTGCTCTGCCCTGAAACAAATACTGAAATTCAAAATTTTCTGGTTCCAGACCAGGACTTTATCTGTTTTAATCCTCAAAATCTGAGCCAAAAGCTATTAAGGCTTGAAGAGAACCCAGAACTTCGCCTTCAATTGCAGACTCAGGCCCGTGAACGCCTAAAAGAATATGATTATTTTCTAATTTGGAATAAACTCAAAACTGAGCTCCATTCAATCCAACCTCAAAACAAGGTAGCTGAACGCTTCAATGCACTCGCTCAAAATTCGAATCAAGCGCTCATTTCAGAAATTTACTGCACCAGTCTGGCTGAGAACCCAATTGGACTCAATCTTATGCCTGAGCTCGTCAAAAAAGCCCCCACCCCAGTGCAAGAAGCTCTTTGCCATATTCTGATCAACACCTATATTCAAGTTGCGCTTCATCCCCTCAGCAGTGGAAATTCCAAAGTTTATTTTGAATTGGCTCAGAATTACCTTGCCAGCCTGCCTGAGAGCCCGCAAAAAAACAGGCAATTGCTTTATTTAGCTTGGAAACAGAACAATCCGGCTCAAACTTTAGAATGGCTCAAGAAATCAAGAGAACTGCCGCTTGAAGATGCTGAAGTATTGTCCCTGCCTTTGGCCCTTTTCAACGATTCTCTTTACAAGGAACTTCAAAACTGGTGGAGCCCCCAGCATGCTTTAGAACTTGTTTGCGCCCAGATAGAGCTCAGTTGTTTGGAAAGTCTGCAGGCTTGGGAAAGTTTACTTGAACGATCCGAATTTTGGATAGTGCGCGCTCCTTTGGCGCTTTTTCACCGGGCCAAAATGAATGCTCTCAGTGCCTTGAATCAAAACAATAAAGTTTTGGAAGCCTTTGAACAGGCACTTCAGGACTGCCCGCTCGAAGTGGGTCTTTGGGTTCAATACGCTGCCTTTTTGGGCGCAAGCCACCCAGAACAGGCCTTCAAAATACTTTCACAGGGGCGTGAAATCAACCTCAGAATGCCCCTCTTTCTTGAAAATATTGAGGTATTTCATGCCCTCGAAAGAATGATCTGGAAAGCCCATCCGGCCCTCAAGCAGGAATCTTCACGTTCTTATTACATCCTCTGGGAAGGGGCCGTTCAAGCCCATCACAGCCTGGCACGCATCAATCGCTATCTCATTTCTGAACTTGAAAAAAAGCCAGAATTATACTTGACCCTTTTGCCGATTCATCCGCCTGAATTTTTTGAAGCCCATCCGCCTGGCGACCGCTCAAACCATCTCCAGGAACCGGATCTCGTCATCAGTCACCGCTGGCCCCCCCGTCTTCAAGCCCCGCAACAGGGCAAGTGGATCAATATTCTGCCTTGGGAGCACGGTGTTTTGCCCAGCGAATGGATTCACACCCTCAATACCCAAATGGATCAGGTATGGGTTCCCTCTCAATTCGTCGCCACAAGCTTTGTGCATTCTGGCGTCAATGCTGAACGTATCCGGGTGATACCCAATGGCACCCAACCCGAAATCTATTGCCCCGAAGGCCCGATTTGGAAACTTGAAACAGAAAAAACACTGAAATTTTTATTCATCGGCGGCATGATCCCCCGCAAAGGAGTAGATATCCTGCTAAAAGCTTATGCCAAGGCCTTTTCACGCAAAGATGATGTGGCCTTGGTGATCAAAAGTTTTGGCGACCAGGGTGTTTACTCCTCAGGCTCAATGGCTGAAGAGCTGCGCTATTTTCAAGAAAACCCTGAAGCCCCCGAACTGATCTTCATCAATCGCTCTGATCTCAGCGAGGCTGAGCTGGCCTCGCTTTATCGTGCCTGCCAGGTCTATGTGCACCCCTATCGAGGCGAAGGTTTTGGCTTGCCCATTCTTGAAGCCATGGCCTGTGGCTTGCCTGTAGTGGTTCCAGAAAGTGGCCCAGCACCTGAATTCAGCACTTCAGACTCGGCCTGGTATCTGCCCACCTGGGTGAGTTTTGAACAGGCCAAAAATATTGGCAATCTGGGTGCAACTCCCTTTTTGCCCTATTATCAGGAGGTCGATGGGGATGCGCTTGCCGACTGTCTGCGCAGTATTGCCCAATCCCCAGAACTGATTCCCAGCAAAGCAAAAGCCGCAGAGCGGGAAGCGAAAAACTTCTCATGGCAGACCATGGCAAGCAATACTTGGCAAGCAATTCAAGCTTGCTCAGACAAAAAGACTCCCTTGAGATTTCAAGTGCCACAGGCCTTAAATCAATGGCACCAGGCCCTGCAAAGCAATGATTGGCCCGAACCTGAAAGTTTAGCTCTGCCTTCGCCGCTTGAAAATTTTCTGCCCTATCTTCAGCACTTCTTGCGAAAGGCTCTGAATAGCCAGAACACAAACTATTTTAAACGCAGTCTTCGTCAGGCCCTGAAAGCGGGCCTGGGATTAAATGACTATCTTCGGCTTGAACTACCTACCCTGAAGGATTTGAGCCCCTTGCGCATTCACTGGCCCGAAAGCATCTTTGAACCCGCACTCTGCTTTCAGCAGCACCCCCTTTTTCAACCAGTTCAAACACCGGGAAAGGCAAATCTGATCATCACCCAAAATCCCAGTATATTTAGTCAAGAGACGATTTTTTGGGCTGAGCAGGGCACTGAAGCATTGCCCTCCCCCGATCAAGTGGCAGCCGTCTGGTACGGGCACCCGCTCCAAAAATCCGAACTTAAAAGTCTGGGTTGGTCTGAAGAAAATATCCACTTTTTGCCTCCAGGCCTGGATTTTGAGTTTTTTCATCCCCAGAACAGTCCACATCAACTTGAAGAATCTTTGGGAAGGTTTTGCTTTATGGCCTTCCCTGATTTCCAGAAAGATCAGAGCTGGAAACAACTCATAAAAGCCTATTGTGAAGCCTTTCAAGAAGATTCCCCAGTCAATCTCGTGATGAAGCCCTTGGGCATCAGTTTTGACGCTGCGATTGAAGAAGTGACCGATTGGTTGCAGACAGAAAACCTGGATCCAGAAACCATTCCCTCTTTGACCTTTATTCAAGAAGACCTCACCCGCCAAAATCTTCAAGGCCTGTTTACCGCCAGCCAGGTGTTTATTGAACTACAGGCAGGAAACAGCTTGTGGGCCCTGGCGGCTCAAGCCAGCGGTTGCAGAGTCTTTTCAAAGGGGCAGGCCCCCCATTTGGAAGCGCCCTTTGCAGAAGTCCTGGCAGAGCACAGCGTTTCTGGCCTGGCCTGGAGAATGAAAAAAGCTGTAGAGGTCCACAAAGATTTCAATGGTTTTGCGATTCGAGAATATTTGGAGCAGAGCTACAGTCACACCCTCTGGAAAAGAAAGCTGGATCAGCTTTTGGGCCAAATCCTGTTGAAAAGGCAGTGGGGTCTTTAGCAAAAGGGACGTTAAATATAGACCTGCCAGTGCAAGCCCATCATCCCTTCAGAATCACAGATCGCCTCAAACTTAATCGCTTCATGGGCAAAACGCAAAACCAAAGATTGGTTCTTTAAAAGATAAACACTGTTGAGTGGTTGACGCAATAAATCTTCAAGTTCAGATTCTTCGAGTGCATCAAAGCCCAAAATACTCTCGCGTGGATCAGCTGATTCTGAAATCAACAGATTCACACCAATATTCAGAGCGGCTTCAATCGCACCCGACTTTTTAATGGGTTTAGAATGAATCCCCAATAAAAGTTGGCTGTCGGTACGATCCAGCATACGCATGCGTACTGTAAATTTGTCTGAAAAGAAACGGGGGTCTGGGGTTTGCTCAAATTTAAAGCCCGTCGCAATTTTGCCTACCAGGGGAGAGAGCAGTTCATGATGCAGCGGCGTTAAAAAATTAGGATGGGCCATTGCGCTGAGTATTGGATTCCTTTCAGTTCCTGAATACTGTCATTGTAGTACATCTGAATTCTTTGAGCCAAGCTCAAGGCTTGAGGAGATCCTGTTTTTCAGTTACTATAGGGGTTATGCGCTGGTTCAACCCCTTTCCCCCTCCCCTGCTTTTTGCCTGTAATCAATGTGGAGACTGTTGTCGTGAAATGGAAGTTCCGCTCAACCACAGAGATATCGCGCGTTTAATCGCCCATTTTCCCGAAGCCGAGCTCACTGAACTGGTCAGAATGGTACCAGCTGACAGCTCAGATCCAGACGCCTTAAAACTTGAAAACAGTTGGCGGGTACTCAGCTTGCCAAATCAGGGGCCTGAAAAAGGCTGTAAATTTTTAAACGAAAATCAGTGCAGTATTTATCGTTCAAGACCCACAGCCTGTCAAAACTTTCCTTTAAAATTCAACAAAAAAAAGCAACTCGAAATAGCCCCTGAACACTTCCTGCTCTATGAATTGGCCTGTGATAAAGCGCCGATGCCGCGAAGCTCAAGAGCAATTCAAGCCTTGGAACAAAATGAACGCGAATTCAAGGAATACCGCCGCCTGGTTAAAGCTTGGAATCTCCGGGTAGGGGATCAAGTTGAAAAACAAACCCTAACAGAACTTTGGCAGTATTTAAAAAATTATTCTTGAGGGCTCGACGGGGCTTTGCTGATCACCACCAGAAAACTTCGCCGGGTTGAAGATTCAGGGCTGACACCATTGCGGGGGGCCAATTTGAAAACCAATTCAGCCTGGCCAATTTTAAGCGCTTTAAACACAAAGATTTGATCGGGTTCATAACCAGGCGGGGGATTCTTGGGATAAATCGATTGCCCAGACGTTTCTTTGACAAAACTGAAAAACGCATTGTCTGGGGTTTCCCGTTCCCAACGGTACAAACTGTTCGCCCCAGAGGCTGGCATGACCAATTGGAACTCCTGCTCCAGCTCGGCATAAATTTGACTTTTATCGGGGGTCACAGGCTCTGCCAGCAGTAAAGTTGGATTGGGTTGGCGACAGGCTGGAAGGCTGAAAGCCAAGACCAGCAGAAATAAAAATCGTTTCATGCCCGGTCAGGTCGGGGATAGGCAAAGGTTTCAGAAGTCCGGCACCAATCCTCGCCGCCCATACGACCCACCGCTTTCAACAAAGCCGGGTCGATCGCACCGGCCTGGTTGAGAACCCTTTCATCAATCTCGATGCAGAGAATTTTACCCACCACCAGATTGCCAGCCCCTCCTTCTTCCCCATAGGAGCGAATCTCAACCAATTCACACTCCATATTCACAGGAGATTCTTTGACTCTGTTGCCTTTGATCAGCTGCGCCGGCACGGGGGTTAAACCTGCATATTGAAATTCACTTTCACCATAGGGCAAGGGTGCAGAAGCCTGATTGACCCGCTCAGCAATGGCTTCTGTCACGGTTGCGACCACAAACTGGGGGTGAATTTCAAGATTGCGCAAGGTATCTTTTTTTTGACCTGTGCGCCCGGCCAATTGAGGTGAAAAGGCCAAATAGGGAGGGTTACATGAAATCAGAGTATAAAATGAAAAGGGGGCGAGATTGGACTCTCCTTCGCTGTTAAGCGTGGAAACCAAGGCGATCGGTCGCGGCTGAATGATTTCTGTCAGGCGACGATAAATTTCCTGCCAGGTTTTTTCAGAAGTCAATAAGGTCAAACTCATGCTTTACTCCAACTGTACTGATCATCATCTTCAATGTTTGTAGCCAGGGAAGGGGGTGACAGAGGCTTGAAGACGGTGAACCATTGCGTTTCCCTTTTCAATCCTCAAGGGAATTTTAGCACAGAGCAGGGACTGGGATTTGCAAGCCCCAGCCCCAGAAGGCCCTTAAAACTCAGCTGCTGATTTGGGAATAAATAGCCTCAAGCCCTGGTTGAAATTGGGCTTTCCAGACCTCAATTTTCTGAGCATAGTCAGCCAGTTCGTTGGCATAGGCATCTCTGTATCTTTGATGCAGCATAAAATCAGCACCCGGTCGCTCAGGTTTTTCTGGCAAGGGATGCTCCTTCAAATAGTTCAAGCCTGTTTCCAAGAGCGGAGAGGACAATCTTGGATCCTGAAATAGACTACTTTGCAGCGCTGCTTCAAAGCTGATCCGATCTTCTGCCTTGGGAGCCATCAGACTGTTGGCCAGACGGGTAAAAGGGTCTTCGCCCTGTTGAGAGGCTCCAGCATCTAAAAATTGTTGCTCAGAGTCGCCAAACGCTTTGATATTTCTCTCAATTTTAGACATAAATTTCTCATCATACATCGCATGGGTGTCTGGAGAGCCAATCAGAAGTTCATAGGCCAAAACACCAACTCCCCATTGATCGCCTCGGGTAGTCATGCTTTGCTCGCCCAAACCTTCGAGAGCATACTTCTGAAACAATTGCTGATACGCATCTGGATCTATTCGGTATTTGGCCTTTTCAGCCAGGTTCATATCTGCAGGAAAGTCATCGCTTTCAAGCAAACCATGTTCTTCGCGAATATAATCTTGGATCTCTTTTTTTGCAAGAGTAACCAGGCGTTTTTCATCGTGTAAACGTTCTGGCGATTTGTAAATCGGGTTATCAGCTGTTTCAGAAAGCGCTGAGAGCGTTTTTTCTGTTCCCATACCCGCCAGGCCGAAATCTGTCATTTTCACCTTCAAATCGCTGCCCATTAAAAAGTTATCCACTTTGATATCAAAATGGTACCCCCCTTGCTGTTCCATATGTTGGGCCCCCTCCAGAACACCTTTTAAGGTTGAAATCGCAATTAACTGCTTGAATTCATAGGGAATCACCCCTGCCTCCAATGCCTCGGTTAATTTTTGATTCAAATTCCGAAGGCTTCCCCCAGAAGCAAACTCCTGAACGGTGAGCAGCCGATCATCGGAGGTCTTGAGCATCCCTTTCAGACCAATGATATTATCGTGTCCGGTTTGGCCTGAAATTTCAAGATGGGCCTTATTTTCAGCCAGCTCACTCTGACGTAAGAACTTGGGATCTTGCCCCTCAACAGCTTTCGAAATTTTGACGGCCACAAAACCTGTGCCTCCTTCTTCCTGGTAGCGGAAAACGTCAGCAAACCCACCTTCAGCTAAAAATTTTGGCTGAACATATTTTCTGCCATTGAGTTCAAAGCTCACGGGCACCCTGTTTTCATTCAAAACAAGGGTTTCCTCGCTGGTAAACCCTTCCATACTCTTCTGCACACCTGCATAGAGCGTATCTAAAACCAAAGCATTTGAAACCCCAATTTGATCCCCTACCAATTGATGAAACTGAGTGCGATTCAAAACTGAGAAGTTCAAGCGCATGTCTGGATCTGAAAGCAATTTTTGGGACAGTTCCTGCTGCATGGCGCGCAAAGGTTCTCCCACTTGCCCCACAACCGCTGATGGGGAAGCAGACGCAAACCCTTCTTGCAGACCGGCCACGATGGCAGCAATAAATTGTTCTTTCTTTTCAGAAAGCTGAGAGAGCTTGGTGGAGTCATAATCCTTGAGAGCGCCCACCATTTCACGCACTGCATGTTTCAATTCGTCCTGGGAGAGGTTTTTTAAGCAGAGGGTGAGATCATGGTTCGCCCCTAAGCCTTCAATCCAATCTTTTGCCTGATTTTGAGTTTGTTTTACTACCTTTTGAATCTGGGTTTTGCGTTCATGCGCTAAAATTGAGCGATCTGCTTTGTCTAAATTCTTCAAGGCCTGTTTGAACTCGGTTTGCAAGGCCTGATCCACCTGTCCTTCGCGGTTTGCCCCCTGGAGTTGAGCAGAGAATATTTTCAACTGGCTCACCATAGACTCGGTTTTAAAGAGTCCAAAATCCAGCCGTTCTTGAAATTGCTGAACCTGGGGTACGGGATCTGTTTCGCGATGGGTCAGGTGAGTCGCGTCATGTTGGTGGGCCAGATACTCGGCCTGCGCAGATTCCAAGCCTGTTTTTTCAAGGGTCGTTACATGTTTGAGAGCAGATTTTGCCTGTTCCAGAATTTGATTGGGAACAGGCAAATCTTCACTGGCTTCCTGCAAGGCTTCGGAACTGGTATCCAAAATAAGCCGTGATAAACTTTCCTGATCTTCGCTGGAGGGTATCCGATCAGTGCTTGAAACTGATTTTTTAAAGGCCTCTGGATTTGAAATGGGTTTTGTTGAATCAGGTGGGGGGGGGCTTTGTAATTTTTCAGTCTTTTGCGTATCGAGCGCAGGAAGCGGATTTTTTGAAGGATTGATTTGCATAAAATATAAACAGCCTTATCAATTTTGTATTTAACTCATATGAAAAATAATAACATTTTCTGTCAATAAGTCAAGTGAGTACAAGATTCCTATAATTTTTTTCTCAAATTGAGAGATATGTACTGAGGCTGATATTGAAAAAAAGAAAGCATTTCCCTCCAAAATATGTTTTTATTTTCATTCAATTCAATTTCGCTCACACCCTCTGAACTTTTTTCCAACATGCCTTTGAGTAAATTTAAATCGTGCAACATATGTTGGCGGGTATTCTGTTCAGCAAGATTGTGCATCAAGCCATAAATAAAAACAGAAACAGGAGTCACTGTAAAAAACAACTGAGGCTGCAAACTGCGCAGCTTCATTCAGGCCCAGGCCCCAAGAAAAAACCTCGTCCGCGAATGGTTTGCAATAAAGGAGTGGAAAATGGACTGTCTAATTTCTGCCTGAGATTGCGGATATGCACATCGATCAAATTACTATCCATTGAAAAATCAGGTAAATATTCAGAAATTTCCAAACGGCTGACGACCCGGATTCTAGATCGGTTCCTGGGCCATCACCAGTCCCTATTCACCCTGGTTTGCGATATCCAGGCTGAACCCCGCTTCCTCAAGTCCCCAGGCCAAGTTTTCTGCCAGCTCCTGCTGGTCTTCAACCAGCAGCAAATGCATTTAAATCACGCAAATAAAATTGATTTGGACGATGGGTCTGGTGCTCAGTATTCCCCATAGATAAAAAAGGAACCCAGTGTATCCTGATCTTCACGGGTATAGGCAGGTGGCGTCAGCGGATCAGGGGTTTTGGGGTTAAAACCCACCAAGGTATAACTCGCCAGAATTTCGCGTTCTGTACTGACATAGACCACTGATTGAAGATCTGCATATTTACGCTCGCCCAATATGAGGCGGTTGCGCTGGTTCAGGAAGACAAAGCCCTGAAGCTGCCCTGCATAATGCACGGCATAAATCAGCGGGCCATCATCAAATTCAAAGGGGCGGGCTTGAAAACGTGATTTGAGAAAACGGGTCTGTGCCTCAAGAAAATCGCCATAGGCCTCAGTCACCCCATTGCCTGGCAAGCCTGAAATCAATTCAAACCTGAAAGTGTCTGAGCTTTGAAGCGCTTGCGTTTTTTTCTCAAGGGTCTGGGCCAGTGAAGCCAAGCGTCCCAATGTGACGGGGCCTGAATAATTCAAATTGAGTTCAGTCTGCGAACCACTGACCAGCGCTCTCAATTCAAGGTTTAAATCATTCTGAACCCGTGAAGTGCCCGGAAAACTCATCAACCAGGCTTTTGCATTGCCTTTCTCAAATTGAAGCCCCACGGGTGCCGGATGTAGATAGAATAAATCAATCCCCCGGCGCTTGCTGACTTCGTCAGCGTAGACCTGGGCCTGGGCTTGGGTACGGGTCGCGATTTCCGCAGGAAAATCCTGCGGCCCCCATACACGTGTTTGTGAACGTTGAAGAACCTTAGCACGCACCCCAGATTGTCTGATCACGGGTGATGAAATCTGCAGGGGTTGACACGCCCACAAAAGAACGCTTCCCAAACATATCCCAGCCAAGGCCAGATTCAAAGTCCTAATTTTCATGGGTGCAGGAATCAAGCGTTGGCTGTTTCGTCATTCGCGGCAGTTTGAGATTGTCCAGCTAATTTTTCAAGACTGGCAGAAATGCTTGCCAAATGTTCGTTTTGCTTGTCCATGGCTTCTTTTAAGCCATAAAGTACTTCAGCTATTACAAAAAGATGGGGCGTCTGACGATCAGAAAGGTAACCATACAGCTCGTTGAATTTGGACATGATTTTATCCTTCGCTTTTCTGCTTTCATATTAGCATGAAGCTCAATCTTCACCAAGCCTTGAAGGAGTTGAACCTCAGTGCGAAGGGGCCGTGTCTAAAAATCGTCTGAATTTTTCAAAGGCTTTGCGTCGCATGCTCAGAGAAGCCTTGGTTTCTGGCGACATCTCAGCAAATCGAAGCGTACTGCCTTCGGGCATAAAAATCGCATCCCAACCGAAACCCGCTTGGCCTTGGGGTGAAACAATCCGGCCACGGGTTCGGCCCTCAAAATAGTGCACTCTTTGAGATGCCTGTGTTTTTTCAAGGTAGCCGATCACCGTAACGGCCTCAGCTGAATCATCATGAAGCGCCTGCGTTAGCTGATACAAGCCCTCAAGCCCCAGTTTATCCTTTTGAATAAACCATTTAATCAAGGGGCCAGGTAAGCCTTTCAAGGCCCCCAGATAAAGTCCTGTATCCTCCACCAAGAGGCGGGGATGATCTGGCCCCAAAGCAAGGGCTGCAAGCAGTTTGGCTTCAATCACAGGTTGCGGTTCGGAATCCTGAATTTCTGGCAAATCTAAATCCCAGGCTTCAATTTCAGGCACAAAAGCACGGGCTTCACGCAGTTTGTTCTGGTTGCCCGTAATAAAGTAGATTGCAGACATTTTAGCTTGCCCCAAACAAGAAAAAAGCCCACGAGGGGCCCGATTATCAGAATCAGCCAACTGAAATTCTGTTGAAAAAGCAACCCGCGAGATTTCTCAGAGTATCAGATTCGCTCCATTCAGAATGAAGCGAATCTGACCTCAAAGATCTTGTCCTGCTGTGATGTAAACTGCAATCGCTGGTGTGTTGCGGAGCTTTAACTTCGGAATCTTGTGACCTTATCTATTACCATAAACAGGAAATGACAAAAAAAACGTGATCAATCACCCAAAACAGATTAATTTTTCTGACAGCTTGGCTCTTTTACCAATAATTCCTGAGAACGACTCAAACAGATTTTTGTGAACTGCGGATCTGCGGTTTGAATCAATTGATTGATGACTTCCTGACTCTCTTTACGCAAAGCATTGTCTTTCGTGGTATCGACAATGCATTGCAACGCAACAAAACAGGGCGGGTCACCTGCGTCAGGGGAAGCAGAAGCAGCCGGTGAAGTCGGAGATTGGGGCACCTGACAGGCAGAAATCCCCCCCAAAACCAAAACCCAAATCCAAAATTGCTTCATCGTCGTTTCCCTTAAAT
Source organism: bacterium (Candidatus Blackallbacteria) CG13_big_fil_rev_8_21_14_2_50_49_14 (assembly GCA_002783405.1). Classification (NCBI taxonomy): domain Bacteria; phylum Candidatus Blackallbacteria; species bacterium (Candidatus Blackallbacteria) CG13_big_fil_rev_8_21_14_2_50_49_14. The sequence goes on from PFGG01000072.1 coordinate 77,896, forward strand.
CCTTCAATTTGCACCATTATAACACTCCAGATCCAGGCAGAAGAGATATGCAATTCTTGATGTGCTGACTTTCTTCTCAGGACTGAGAGAGTTAAAATACCCAGCAGTGATCAAACCCCTACCTAAAGAAACAGAGCGTAACATGAAGAATCCCCTAGAAACCCTTGAAGGCTGGCGTGAACATTACCGTTTACAAGGGCTTGCCGAATCTGATCTGCCCTTTTTGTATTACCAGCCCGATCTTGCTACTGGCCTTTTACTTTTGCATGGCTCGGCAGCAACCCCTTGCAACCACAGGGCCTTGGGACAATTACTCTTCGGTCAGGGGTTCAGTGTTTTGGCCCCCGTCTTGGCGGGTCACGAAAATCCAGCACAACTTCAGTCAGGTGCAATCTCCTGGCAGGATTGTTACCACTCGGCAGAAGAAGCTTTGGATTGGCTCAGCCAATATGTGCAACGCATCTTTGTTGTGGGGTCTTCTTTTGGCGGCTCACTGGCCTATCTCTTGGGCATTCATCGCTCAGACCGCGTTTCGGGCGTGATCGCACTCAGTGCTCCCAGCCTCAATTCTGGTCGTTATCGCCCGCCCACTCCCTGGATGCACCAAGTCACAGCCTGTACATCCGAGGTAGAGCATACCTTGCATCGCCTGGAAGTTCCCACCTTGGTCATGCACGGAGCCGATGACCCCGCAGTCAAAGTCAAAAATGCACTCTATGCCTTTGAACAGATTGCCGCCCCTTGTAAAAAATTACTGCTCTATCAGGGCATGGGGCATTCACTCGGTTTTGGTTTTAATACCCCCGAAGTCGCAGGAGATATCGCAGGCTTCATTCGGCGCAGTTGGGAACCAATCCCTTCGCGCTTTTCACTGGCAGATGCCGATTTTGAGAGCGTGTATCTGGCGGGCGAATTCAATCGCTGGGAAGCACACAGCCTGCCACTCAAAAAAGAGAAAGGCGTTTGGACCCGCTTACTGGAATTGCCCCCAGGCGTGCATCAATACAAATTTGTCATCGATGGCAAGAACTGGGTACTGGATCCTGAAGCAGATTCCGTTTTAACTCCTTATGCTGAACGAAATTCGGTCATCCGAGTAGGTTAACCCCCCATCGGCAAAGAAAAGGTATAAGCATAGGCCAGAAAACCGATTCCGGCCACAATGCGATACCAGCCAAACCAACGGAAACCGAAGCGCACCACCGATTCAATAAACAGTTTGATCGCCAGCAAGGCAGAGACAAAAGCGACCAAGCCGCCTAAAATCAGCACGCCAAAATCCTGCCCGGAAAAACTTTGATAGGACTTGAGCAAATCATAGCCTGTGGCAGCCAACATGGTGGGAACAGCCAAAAGAAAAGAGAATTCAGTGGCCTGTTTCTTATCCAAGCCATGAAATAGCCCCCCCAAGATTGTGGCGCCAGCTCTGGAAACGCCAGGAACCATGGCCAGGCACTGAATCAGGCCAACCCAGGCGACTTGCTTCAAAGGCATCTCTTCTGGTGAATATAGAGAAGGACGGCTTTCAATCCAACGGTCAAAAAGAATCAGAACCCCCCCCCCCACAATCAGCGAAAGGCTGACCACCAAAGGATTGAATAAATACCCTTTGATCAGTTTATAGAGCACAAAACCAATCGTTGCTGTGGGTAAAAAGGCCACAAAGAGTCTTAAATACAAAGCTGGCCCCTGTAAAAAACGTTTGAAATAGAGCAAAACGACCGATAAAATGGCGCCCAACTGAATCGCAACCTCAAAGCTTTTAAGGAAATCTGTATTCTGTAGTTTTAAAAGGGCGGCAGCGAGAATCATATGACCTGTGGAGGAAACAGGCAGGAACTCGGTTAAGCCTTCAACGGTTCCTAAAATCAAGGCATCAATGGGTGTCATGGAAAAGTCCGTTTCGTGCGAGATTGTATGGGTTCATCGTGATATAATTTTACCGTGAATTCAGAACAATTACCCAACTCCAATGATTCAGCCGAAGATTATGAGCGGCTTAAATCTTCATTGGTTTCTTTGATCAGTCATGAACTGCGAACCCCCTTAACCTATGTCTCTGCCTCACTGGAAATGATTGAGATTGCCTTGGAAGTACCTGAAATGCAGGCAGAGGTCAAACGGTTCCTCAATATTATCGGTGAGGGGGTGAAACAGCTTCACCACACCATTGATGAACTTCTGCTCTTCAGCAATCTTGAAAAAGAAAGCCCGGATAAACTCAAGATTCAAATTCGGGAAAATATTGATGTCCAGGAACTGGTCTGTGAAGTCGTAAACGTCCTTAAACCCACTTTTCAGGCCAAAAAACAGGTTTTAGAGATTTCGATCCAAGAACATCTTCCCCCTTTAATCACCGACTCCGGCAAGCTGTTTGAGGTCATGGTGCAATTGCTGAGCAATGCGATCAAATTCACGCCCCAAGGCGGCCATATCCGCATTATGGTGATTGGCTCTGAGCAAATGCTGACCTTTATTGTTTCAGACAATGGGCCAGGTATCCCCGCCAGTCTGCGGGAAAAAATATTCAATCCCTTTTTTCAGCAGGAAGATCATCTGATTCGGGAACACGGAGGCTTGGGATTGGGCCTCACCCTGGTTCAACGTTTGTGTAATATTCTCGGGGGCCAACTTCGTCTCGATGTGGAAGAAGGAAAATATACAGGTTCCACCTTTATTCTTGAGATTCCCAGAATCAATCCTGTGGTTCAGAAAAATCAGGAAATGCAGCAGATGTTGGCCGACCTCAAAAATTTGACGCGCTCCAATGCTGAAAAAGAAGAACAATTGATGGGCATGAAAAAACAATTGTTGGAATACACTTCAGCACTCAATCTGGCTTCCCAATCCAATCTGCAACAAAAGCAAGAAATGGAAAAAATGTATGTTGAGATGATCCAGGGGCTGGCCTTTGCCTTGGAGACACGAGATGCCTATACCCGGGGTCGTTCACATCGCATTGCGGGGTATGCAGAATTGATCGCAACAGAACTCAATCTGCCCCAAAAAGAGCGAGATACCCTGCTCAAAGCCTGCTTACTCTGTGATATTGGCTATATTGGCATCCCCGATACTGTGCTGCAGAAAGATCAACTTCAGGGTCTTTCGGAAGCAGATATCGAACAGATCAAAACCCATACCCGCATGGGAGCCCAAATGCTCAACCATATCCAAGCTTTCGAAGAAATTGTTCCACTGGTGAGATCTCACCATGAGAACTGGGATGGAAGTGGCTATCCCGAGGGTTTAAAAGGTGAAGCCATTCCCAAACTTGCACGGATTATTCACCTGGCAGACGCGTTTGACGCCATGCTCAGTGACCGAGCTTACCGGCAGCGCTATCAGCCAGAATATGTTGTCGATGAAATCAAGAAACATTCTGGCACACAATTTGACCCGGATCTTGCTAAACTGTTAAATAGGCTGTGGCAAACCGGTAAATTGCAACCTGTCATTTCCGCCCTGGTTCCGAACTTATCAGTGAAAGGCGATTCACAATGAATGACGAGATTCTGAAGCACATCATTGATGCCCGCAAACGCAAAGGACTCAGTCTTGAAGATCTTTCTGCAAAGGCCCAATTAACCTTAAGCGAACTTCAAGACCTTGAAAACGGGCATACCAGCCAATTATTTGAATGGCCGGTTATCAAAGTGAAGCATCTGGCCGAGGCTTTGGACCTCAATCTATCCAACCTTTTGGGGGAAACCATTCTCAGCTATGATGAATGGGCCTTGATTTGGTCTGCCTTGATTGAATACTCAGCCAACCGTCCTGGTTTGAACATGAAAATGGATATGAAGGAACTGATTGAGAAGGTACGCTCTTTTATCCCTGAACATCAGATGAACGAAGCAGATGGTTAATCTTCAACCTTTTCGGGCCACTTACTACAATCCAGAACGCATTCCTTCCCTGAACCAGGTTTTGACGCCTCCCTATGATGTCATTTCAGCAGCCCAGCAAGATGGCTATTATGCCCAGGATCCCCACAGCTTTATCCGGATTGATTATGGCAAGCGCCAGGAAACGGATCACGAACAAGACAACGTCTATACCCGCGCAGCAGCAACCCTCAAAACCTGGCTGGCAGAGGGGGTTTTCACAAGCAGTGCGGAGCCCGGCCTTTACCTGCACACCCTGCATTATCAACATGGTCAGCACGAACTGAGTCGTACCGATTTGTTTGTTCTCTGTGAAACCACCCCCTTTGAAGCGCAAAATGTTTTACCGCATGAAAAAACGATTGAGGGCCCCAAAGCAGATCGTCTGAGTCTTTTGGAAGCCACCCAAACCCATCTTAGCCCTGTTTTTGCACTTTATTCAGACCATGAAGGATTCCTCAATGGTTATTTTGAACAGGTTCAAAGCCAGGCCCCGCTTTTTCAATTCAAAGACCATGAAGGCATTCAGCACAGTGTTTGGTATAACGCGGATCCAGAAGCGATCGGCAAGGTGCAACACTGGTTTCGCGAAAGACAACTTTTCATTGCCGATGGTCACCACCGCTATGAAACGGCACTGAACTATAAACGGCGTCATGCCCAGGAGACCCCCCATTATCCAGCCCAGGATCATGTCTGCATGTACCTGAGCAATATCTACGATCCTGGACTCTTGGTTCTGCCTACCCACCGTCTTTTAAAGCCTTCAGTGCCCCTGCCTTCACTGGATGTGATCAAGGAGCGCCTAAGCAAATATTTTAGAATCGAGAGCGCAGATCCCGCCGCCTTACCGGCCCTATTGGCCCAGGCTTCAGAAGATGAAACCGCGATCGGGATTGAAATGCAGGGCCAAGGGCTCTTGCTTAAACGGGCCAAGGGTCTGCCCGATGGTTTGCTGAAAGAAAGATCCGCAAGTTACAGAGGCATGGATGTCTCTGTTCTGCATGATTTGATTCTCTATCAGGAACTTGAATTCCCCAAAGAATGGGCAAAAAATCCTGACTATATTCTTTTTTCACCTGATTGGGCTCAGATCAGAACCTGGCTGGCAGATCAAACCGGTACGGTGGGTTTTTGCCTGAATGCCACAGCCGTTCAAGAGCTCTGTGGTGTGGCCCTGGCTGGTGAAACCATGCCCCCCAAATCCACCTATTTCTATCCCAAAATGCCCAGTGGCATTTTACTTGCAAGGTTTGAAGATGCCCTCTGAAAACACGGTTGAAATAGAAGCGCGTATTGAATCAAGCTGGAAGCCCTGGTTTGAAGCCTTTTATCAGGAAATGATCCAGGCCAACCAGACCATGAATCTGACCCGCGTCACCGATCACGATGAGTTCGAAAGCAAACATTTACAAGACTCAATGGCCTTGCTCAATGTTTTGCCCGATCAGGCTGGCATGAAACTTTTGGATGTCGGCACAGGTGGCGGCGTACCGGGCCTGCCTCTCTGGTTGGTCAGGCCCCATTGGGAGTTCACCCTTTTGGATTCGGTTGGAAAAAAAATCCGTGCGGTTGAGCAAATGGCTCAGCACCTGAAGAATCAGTTCCCTGAACAGCTCAGCACACTGCCGCATTGCCTGCAGGGCCGCGCCGAGGTCTTGGGCCGCGATAAAGCCCACCGGGAACAGTATGATGCAGTCGTTTGCAGAGCCGTTGCCACCTTGCCGGTGCTGCTGGAATATTGTCTGCCGCTGTTGAAACGGGGAGGGGTCTTTGTCGCCATGAAAGGCCCTTCCTATGCTGAGGAACTTGAAGAAATCAATGTCGTAGCCGGCATCTTGGGCGGACGTTTGGCAAAGGTTTGCCACTATACCCTGCCCCCCGATCTGGAGCGGGTGCTCTTGGTTTTTGAAAAACGCAGCCTGACGCCTCATGCCTTCCCCCGCAAGGACAGCAACCTGCGCAAAAAGCCCTTAAATCTTGCAGGCAAAAGCTACTCAAACGCTTAAACGCATCATGCCATATCGCTCCCGTGTTTCACTGGGAAGGGCTTCTGCCGCTAAACTGCGCAGCTCAATACTGTAGCGGGGCAGGCTCATTTCCGGTCTGGCATAGGTACGATGGAGTACATAGGGATCCATGATCAGCACATCACCGGGCCAAAACGGAGGATGCCAGAGTTCAGACGCTTTCACCTTTGCCAAGACCCGCTCTGTTTTTAAAGCATACTGTGCATAAAGTGGATTTTCTGCCTGGGCTTCTTCAGAATTGATCGGCCAGATAGATTTCAAGCCGATTGGCGCCACTTCCAACGAAGGCGCATTTTCTCCACAGGGCACCAAAGGCACCCAACAGTTGAGCTGCGGAAAATCTGGGTTCCCCTGAAAGGGACAATCCTGATGAAAGGGAATCAACAAATGCGGCTTTGCACAATTTTGGCGTCGCAGGTTGCTTTCCAGTTGATTGAGCCAGACGGGCCCCTGATAATAGGCCTGCAAAAGTGGAATCAGCAAAGATTTTTTCATGAGCTGTACGATCTGGTAGGGCACTTCCCCCGGTAAATCCAGCTCACGCAAGCTAATATAGGTCATTTCACCATATTGATAATTTTTGGCATACCCCGCAGGCAGAGTGCCCGCTTCCAATTCTCTCTGGCGCAGATCAAAAACCCGCAAGGCACGTTTCAGAAAGGCCTTTAAAATCTGGTGAGAAAAAACAGCGCGAATCAGAATCACCCCTGTCGTCTGCAATTGCAGCAGTGCCCTTTCAGGCTCAAAGCGATGGGCCTGAAAAATCAAAGTATCGTGCTGAAGGCTCATTTTCCCTGCCAGAAAAAGCCTTTCTTTTCAGGTTTATCTGGACTGGGGCTGAGAAAAGAAGCTTCATAGGGGCTGATTTCTTCGGGTTCTGCATGAACATAACCCGCATCAAAGCAGGCTGGAATGGGAATCCCGGCCATCACAAAACGATCCAAGACGGAAGGTCGGATATCTGCCTGCTTAAATCGCCCCACCACCTGACCATTGGCATCCACCGTCATTTGTTCGTATTTAAAAATTTCCTGGGTGGAGATAATATCCCCCTCCATGCCGCAGATTTCAACAATATGTGTCACTTTGCGGGTACCATCGCGCATGCGCGATTGATGCACAATCAAATCAACAGCAGAGGCAATCTGATCGCGAATCGCGCGAATCGGCAGGTCAACACCCGCCATCAAGACCATGGTTTCCAGACGGGAGAGGGCTTCACGGGGCGCATTGGCGTGGCAGGTCGTCAGCGAGCCATCGTGGCCTGTATTCATGGCCTGCAACATATCCAAAGCTTCGCCGCCACGCACTTCCCCCACCACTATTCGATCCGGGCGCATACGCAGTGAGTTTCTGACCAAATCGCGAATCGCAATTTGCCCCTTGCCCTCTAAATTAGCCGGCCTGGATTCCAGGCGAATCACGTGTTCTTGATGCAACTGAAGTTCAGCTGCATCTTCGATCGTGACGATGCGTGCGCCATGGGGAATAAAAGAAGACATGATATTCAGAAGTGTGGTTTTACCTGAACCCGTTCCGCCACAAATCAAGACATTCAAGCGGGCCTCAACGGCAGAGCGTAAAAAATCTGCCATTTCACGCGTCAAGGAACCAATCCCAATCAGGTTGTCAATTTTCAGGCGTTCAGAAGGAAACTTACGGATACTGATGGCTGCGCCATCTAAAGCCAAAGGGGGAATCACGATATTGACACGGGAGCCATCTGATAAACGGGCATCCACCATCGGCGAGCTTTCATCAATGCGGCGACCAATCGGCGCGACAATCCTGTCTATCACCACCCGCAGCTGTTTTTCATCCAAAAACTGACGGTTGGAAAGTTCTAATTTGCCGCGTTTTTCAATAAAAATCCGATCGGGCCCATTGACCATGACTTCGGTAATCTGTTCATCTTTCAGCAAGGCTTCCAGGGGCCCCAATCCCAGCGCTTCATCCAGGATTTCTTCAATCAGCATCAACTGTTCTTTACGCGAGGGAATATCAATTTTATCGGCCAGCATGATTTCAGCCAGTTTATCGCGCAATTGTTTACGTACTTCCACCTGTTTTTCGGGATTGTCAAACTCCATTTCACGCAGCTTGACTTCCTGCAAAAGACGTTTATGCAACTGCTGTTTGACCTGACGGGTATGGTCAGGGCTCCAACCCGCAATCGCCCGCTGAACGGTGGTAAGCGCTTTGGTTTGAGGAGCTTCAGGGACACTGGTTTGTGGCGTGGCCTCTTCTACCAGTACGGCATCGGCCTGAAACGAAATATGAATTTGGGTCACATCCACAGGATTCACCCGCATCAAGGATTTCACAATCTGTACAAAGGCTTGAACCAGATCTTCATTTTTAGATTTCTGCATCACAGGCACGCCACGGTTGATCGATTTGATCACGGTCACAGGGTCAAAGGGCAGGGTCAGTTCCAAGGGACGTTTCAAAAGCTCCTGAAAATAACTGCCTATCTCCTCAGCATTCAGATCTGGCGAAAGATTCGCCATATTGACCAATAACTGAAATTTATTCAGTGGAAAATGCCGTGACTCTGCCTCATGCAATAATTGCGAAGTGGCCTGAAGCGAAAGAATATCAGGAATGACCACGGGCAAAACCGTACTCGAGCAATCCAAACACACCCCCAGAATACTGTTCATCGAAGGTTGAGCGGCATCAATCACAATATTCGGATAGAGGGCATTGGCCATGACCAATAATTGATAGAGCTGCTGCCCGCTTAAGGGCTGTTTCAATTTGCCAGAAGGAGCCGCCAAAACGTGTACGGGCAATTTGGGATGCGGAACGCGGTAACTTTCAAGCAAGGTAATATCGGGCTGTTCAGCAGCAAAATAATTTCCCAGATGTTTATTATCTACTTCGCGTTCCAAGGAAAGCAAACTGGCCTGACTGCCTCCCTGCAATAAATCCAAATCGATCAAAAGCGTGGGCGTATTGCTTGCCAGCCCCAAGCCAATAGCCAGATTATTGGCGATAAAACTTGAGCCGGCTCCCCCTTTGGCGGCACATACCGTAACAATTCGCGAGGCTTGAACCATATTTTAGATTTCCTGATGATAGACTTCTTTTAGTTTTTGAAAGGCTGAATTGAGTTCCTGATCAGAGAGTTGCGCCAATGCCATCAGTGGGTCATGGGCTTCACCTTCCTCCTGCAAAGCCTGCCATTGGAGTGAGAACTCCCGTTCATTGAGCGCCAATTGGTGATGTACAGGATCTAAACGCGCCATCTGATTTCCAGCCTCGGTATAAATCAGAATATCGCCCTGGGCTGCAGCAATTGCTTGAAGAATCACCCACCCCCCCAAATCATCGGGTGCGAGACGGGTCAATAAATCAGCAAAGAAACGCGCTTTTTCGATATTCTGTAAATGCAAATGAATTTCTGCCAGACAAAGCAGCATCTCTGGGTTTTCAGGCTGATAATCATAGGCCCGCTCTAAAAGGGGCAAGGCCCGCAAAGGCGCTTGCTCTTGCTGATAAATTCTGGCCAAGAGAATCAAGGCCGGCACATGGTGCGAATCGACCTTGAGGGCATATTCCAAATGCTGAATCGCCTCTTTGAGACGGTTTTTCTTCCAACTCAATAGCCCCAACCCCATCAAGACCCGTAAATGGGTGGGATCTTCTTTGCTCGCCTTGCGAAAATATTTCTCAGCAGGCTTGAACTGATCCAGCAAAAGATGAGACTCGGCTAATTGGAGCCAATGTTGAAGTTGTTGGTTAATTGGGAGTTGCGCCACGAATCTGCCCCTGTTGTACTTATCTTCAGTATAACGCGAGTCATTAAATTCAAGCATGAATTAAGCCCCTCAGCTTGAAACGGAATTGAATTGTCGGAGAGTTGCTCAAATCAAGTGAAACTGCAAAACGCGAAGATAGCAGCACTGAAAAAATTTCAGGCCCATTGTCATAATTTCTTAACCTTAATAATTGACAAAGCGACAAATTTCAGGAATCATGCGAGTATCCACTTTTTGGGGCAGGTAAAAGATGAGTGATATAAAAAAAGAATTAAAACTGGGTGAGTTATTGGTCAGAGAGGGATATATCCCGATCGATGCCATTCAAAAAGTACTTGAAATTCAGAGAGAGTACGATTTTATTTCAAACCGGGAATACAAACCCTTTGGCCAAATTTGCGTTGAACTCAAGCTTTTAAGCAGTGACGAACTTCAAGCCTTTTTGAAAAAGCACCGCAAAAGCATTTTATTGGGTGAGCTTTTGATGAAAATGCGCGCCCTCAAAGCTCCCCACCTTGAAAAAGCGCTTGAATTACAGGAAAAAGAGCCTGAGCGCAGACTGGGTGAAATCCTGCTCAGCATGAATCTGATCAGTGAAAATCAATTGATCGATGCAATCAGTATTCAGTTGGATATCCCGAAAATGCTGCCCGCACTTGAACTCATGGATGTTTCACTGCTAAGGGGCCTGGATCCTCAATTTGTCGTTAAAAATGCGTTTTTGCCGATTGCCAAGGATGAAAGCCATGTCACCGTAGTGATGGAAGACCCCCAGGACGAAAAACTCAAAAAATATTTGCGCAATCATTTTCAGTGTCAGCTCATACCAGCGATTGCGCCTTCAGCCGAGATCAGGACAACTCTCAAAGCCTACTATACCCGGGAAATTGAAAGGGCCAAACAGGCCCACGCCGCCCAGCAACAGGCAGCACTCGCCCCAAAACCCAAAGAAGAGGAAGAGGATGAATGGGCCGGTTCCCGCACAGCGGGAAGCTCTCCCTTCAGCAGTCTCAGCCTGTATGAGGAAGAGAAAAAACCCGAACCCAAACCCGACCCCAAACTCCTCGAAGAAACCTTGATTGTGGGCGAAGTCAGCCTCTCCTCTTCTGACGGGAAATACAAACAGGAAGAGGGCATGCTCAATTATCTGATCAAAAATGCCCTCTTGGATCAGGCCTCTGCCATTCATATTGAACCCCAGGACAAATACCTGCGGGTCAGATACAGAATCAATGGCGTACTCAATCAAAAAACTGCCTTGCCTCAAAACTTGGGCATGCCCATGCTGGCCCGCTTGAAGCAGGTTTGCGCACTCAATGCTGAAAGTATTCTCATTCCCCAGCGCAACCGGGTACAAGCCAAATTCAATGAGCGCGAATTTGAATTGGGCATTGCCACCTACCCCTCCACCTGGGGCGAAAACATGGTGCTGAATATTCGCCAGAAACAAGGGGCAAATACCAATGAACTCTTGCATTTGGAGCGCATCGGTCTGACCAAGCTCAATCTGCGTCGCCTGCAAAAACATTTGGGGCAAGCCGGAGGGCTGATTATCGTCACAGGCCCACCGCGTTCTGGCAAATCAACCACCGAATATGCAGCATTGAATTATCTCAACCTCTTGACCCGCTCCATTGTCACGGCAGAAAATCCAGTCGAACTGGTTTTGACTGGTGTAGCCCAAGGCAACTGGACCCCGGAACGGGGCATCACCTTCCCTGAATTGATTCAATCGATGGGCTATATGGATCCAGATATCCTGATGGTGAGTGAAATTGATTCGCCAGAAACCCTCGAGGCTACCGTCGATATCGCACTTTCCGGCGCAAAAGTCATTACGGCCTACCCCAGCTTCGATACCATGGGTGCCTTGTTAAGACTGGCTTCACAGGGCCTTGAATCCTATTTGATTGCTTCCAGCAATATCATGGTCGTCTCTCAGCGCTTGGTGCGCAAACTGTGCCCAAGCTGCAAAGTTCAAGACCATGCCTCGCGCGAGTATTTGGATATTATGGGACTAACGGCGATCAACCCAGAAGACAATCTTTTGCATTGGCCCAAGGGTTGCCCAGAATGTAATCAAATCGGCTATGTCGGGCAAACAGCCCTGCACGAAATTCTGGTATGCAATGAAACCCTGCGGGAAGCCATTTTAGAGCATAAGCCCGCTGCAACCATACGTGAAATTGCGCGCATGGAGGGCAAATTGGTCACCATGGCCGAAGATGGCTATTACAAAGCTGTTCAGGGGGTGACGTCACTGGCAGAAATTCAGCGCGTGGCCTTTATCAACGAGTTTGATACCAAACATCCCTGGGAAGCAGAAAAAATTATGCAAATCTGCAACGGAGAAGAAAAAAGCTATCTCTAGAACCCAAGCCGCTTTAGTCCTCGTCTCCCCCGCCAAACATTGAAGAAATCGCCTTGACGGCGTCTTCAATTAACTGGCGGGTGAGTGGGGGGCCTTCGGTCACAGCTTCAATCTCTTTTTCATGGGCTTTTGCGCCCCGAATAGCAGCGGCGGTTCCTTTTACAGCAGCAGCTCCCAGTACAAGGGGCCCCCCCGCCACGCTGTGCTCAAGCCCTGCCATTTTGGTTTTAAAACCTGCTTTAAGGCCTTCAGCAAAGGTATTGTTTTCTTCTTCAACAAACTCAACCCGGCCCATGGCCTGGCCTTCAATCTCAACAGAATCTCCGGCATTGGCTTTGAGCCCCTTGCCCACAATCAGATAATCCTGTCCATCGATCTTTACTCCCATGGAGTCATAGCCATCGGGATTTTCTTTGAGATGCTGTTCAACCTGCATCATGGTTTTATCATTTTTTATCTGGCGGATTTGATAATTTTCGAGGGGGTTTCCGCCTACCGAAATTTTAAAATCACTCACGCGGGATACATCCTTTGAGCTTGTTCTGTTCTTATTATAGCGTTCGGAATCAAATTCTGAACTTGATTTTTAAGTCGAGGTGACTTACTTCACCAGTAAACAGGCGGGTTTCAAAGCTTTTTCGGCACGTTCCAGCAATTGCTGGGGAAGCGCCAAATAAGGCGGAGCACAGGCAGCGCTCCCCATCAGCAGCTCAAGCTCAAAAAGATCTGCTGCCGGTTGAAGGGACTGATACAGGTTTTCAGCCACAGCCTCAACCCCTGCTTCGAGGGTTTGAGGCAATAAAATCCCCAAGGTGTCAGGCCCCAACCGGGCCAAGAAATCTGAACAGCGCATCGAATTGAGGTTGCGAACCAAGTCTGGGAAAGCCGCCGAGATCTGATCCTCAGAAGCGTTTCCCTGCCAACGGATCAAGAGCAAGGCCACCATCTGGACATGACGATGCGAACGCTTTAATTCCTCTTCTAAGCGTTGAAAAAAACTGCGTCGGTTATACAAACCGGTTTCAGAATCATAGGGATTAATCGCATCGAGTTTTGATTTGAGGGCTCTGACCTCGTTTAAATACACCAGACGCTCATGGCGTTCATTGCGCCATTTGAGAATCTGCTTCAATCTCTGACGAATTTTGGCTTGCGCCCAAGGGGCTTCAATAAAGTCTGAATAGCCCAGATCAGCATCGCTGGGCAGTTCTTGGCTTTCATTCAGAAAAACCAAAATTGGAATTTCCCGTTTCAAAACAGCAAGATAAGCCGAAAGCACCTCAGCAGGCTGAGCAAGTTCGCACGAAACCAAGACCAAATCTACATTTTCGGTGATCTGACCTGCTTCAAACTCAGCTTGAAGGGTGATCGTTTCGGAGGAAAAAACTTCATGCAGAAGGGGATAGACACGTTCTGCCAAAGGACCTGTTAACCGGGAGAGAATTTTCATAAACAGCCCAAACTCTAGATTGATTACGTTTATTTTACGCAAGAATCAAGATTTCTGTAAAGTCTTGAAAACATATTCAAGTTTTACAATAAGGGCTCAAGACGCTGATCTATTCCTTTTAAAGCATCCTGGGCTGAAGCTCGCCCGTCCCAGACGGGTTCCAGTGAACGGTTCAAAACCTCAAGCAATTCATTCCAATAGGGAATCGCAGGCGTGGGTTTCCCTGTTTCAAGCGCTTTTAAAAAATAGTGCGCTGAAGCTGGCGATTTTCCAGGGGCCAGAAAAACAGCTGATTGCGCCACATCTTTGCGGGCGGGAATAATCAAACCCGGTTGGGTAAAGGCTTCGGAGGCTTTTCTTGCCGCCAAAAACTCGATCAGTTTCCAGGCCTGCTCAGGATGTTTCGATTTTCTGGAAATGACCCAACCCGAGGCATCGGCATCCACAATCGAGCCCGCTTTTCCCTGGGGGAAGGGGGCAATATCCCATTTGAATTTTAAATTCTGGCGATAAAGCGGAACGGCCCAACGACCATTGACCACCATCGCCAACTTGCCTTGAACAAAAAGCTGAGACATGGTACTGCTTCCCGCTTCAGCAGAAGTGGGAGCCACATGGTATTTGTGGCGTAAATCAGCATGAAACTGAATGCCTGAAATGGCCTCTGGCGTTTCCAGTTTTGCCTTTTTCTGATCGGGGCTGAAAAAATCTCCGCCTGCACTCCAAAGATAAGGTGTCCAAAACAAAAAATGATTTTGAAAGGAAATGCCAAACTGTTCAGGATGCCCATCGCGATTCTGATCCAGAGTCAGTTTTTGAGCGGTTTTCAGCATCTCTTCAAGGGTCCAGTCTGAACGGGGATAGGCCAGGCCAGCTTTGTCAAAGAGTTCTTGATTGTAAAAAATCACCATATTGGAGGCATCTCTGGGAATTCCCTGCAAAGAACCCTGCCAACGGAAGCCCGCCAAGGTTTGGGGATAAAAATCCTCGGCATGCAAAACCGTGCTGTGACTTAAAAAGGGTTCAAGCGGTAAAAAGGCCTGGTTCGAAGCATAGACTGGAAATTGAATATTATTGACAAAGATCACATCCGGCGAGAGATTGGCGGCAATCAGCGTATGCAGTTTCTGAAAATATTTGTCGGGAATATGCATCACTTCCAATTTTATTTCAGGGTGAAGTGCTTGAAACTCTTTCAGCAAAGGGTTTAAAATCGCCATTTCTTCAGGGCTACCCCAGGTTGAAAAACGCAAGGATTCTTCAGAGGTTTGATGCTGACAGGCACTGAATAAACCCAAGGCGAGGAGAAGGAGAGATGTAAATTTTCGCATGCCCCCAGTATAGCGGTTTCCCAGCCTATCGCCAATCAAGCTGCAGATCTGAGCGAACTTCAGGTATGCTGTGGGTATGCAAAGATTTGAAGTCAATCGCGATGGCGAAGCCTAAACAAACCTTGAGCAGATGGCTCGGCGCTCTGTGGGGAGTTGCTGCCCTGGCGGGCATTATCCTGCAAGCGCTGCTAAAGCTCTGGCCGATTGTAGGCGGCAGCTTTTACAATCCGCCCACCCCTGCACAGATGATCTTTTGTATTGGCTGGATTCTGTTTATGGCGTATTTTGAAGGTTACCGAGGCTTTCAAAAATCCTTTGCCCCCCGCTACGCAGCACGGGCCCTGCATTTAAAACAGTCCGGAAATTTTCAGGATCTGCTTGCTGCGCCCTTCTTCTGCATGGGATTTTACGCTGCCAGTAAAAGAACACGGATTGTGGCCTGGGCACTAACAGGGGGCATCAGCCTGCTGGTGCTTTTGGTAAGGGAATTGCCCCTTCCCTGGCGGGGGCTGGTCGATTTAGGCGTGATTGTCGGGCTGACTTGGGGGCTTGTGAGTGTCTTTTACAATGTTTGGATCGCCCTGATCCTGAATCGTTATCCAGCGGACCCCGACCTCAAAAAGGAAACAAACCCCGCGTCGGCTTAGGCGAGGTGGTGGGAGCAGGCACAGGCCGTGAAGGTGCCGCACTTGCTTTCGAACCGGGCCCAGTATCAATCGCGACATAGGTTTCAGTGACATGTTTTCCGGCATCTGAAAAATAGGCAAGTTCCATTTCCCGATCATTCAGAACATTGACTTTGAGCTCATAGGGCAATTCCTGGTTGAGACTGATATAAACATTCAGCGCTGTTGTAATCTGCCAGCCACCTTGGCGATCTGCTGTCGCCGCCTTTTCTGTCCGGCAGAGGCTGGAACCTGTCAAAAGCTCAATTTTATGGTTGCCGCGTGTAAAGCGAATCTGATCATCCAAATAACATTCCTGGCTCATATCCACCGTTCCTTCCAAGCGTTTGACCACCTGCCAGGTTTTGGATTCATTGCCCATCAGTGAATTCATAAAGCTGTCGAGATCGGTCGGTTTGCGCACAGCACTCAAAACCGCAGTCGCAGAAGGCTGTGCCGAAGGGCTGACTTCAGGCGTGCTGGGGTCATCACAGGCCGTCAAAGTACAAAGGGTAATCAGAAGCAGGGTTCGTTTCAACATGATCCTTTTCCTTTTAGAGCAAACGCGCATATTCTGTGGGCTCTTTTTTCCAGACGGGTACACCACAAAAACGCTGTCCTTCGGGGCAAAATGGTGTTCTGCCTCCCATTTGACGTAGCCCACAGGGAGGGCGAAGGTACTTCCCAATTTCGGGGTGAATCGCTGAAATCTGCTCCAATTCATCCAAGGAGGCCTGCCAGATTTCTTCCTGGGCGTTATAACAAAGCCTTGCTTTGAGCTTATGGTGAAGATTGAGCAAATCACCCGACTCCGTAAAACGAATGCTGACAGCATTGGGAAGCAAATAGGACGCTTTTTCAACAGAAACCCCTGCAGAAATGAGCTGATTGACGCGTTGCCAGATCCGCTCCATGGCAGCCTCATAAAGTGCCAAACTGGGGGCATCGGCCTTTAAAAGCCGGGGGGTAATATAATCTGGCTGCGTATTCAAATGCAGCCCCAATACCGGCCGTGAACCTGGAACCATGCGGTGACGCTGGTCCTGAGAATCTGCAGCATGGCTTATTTTTTTGCGAAACGTATAGTGCGGATGGTGAAGCACCCGCGTCAATTTGGAGTGTACGGTGGTATTGAGGGTTGTGGATAAAATCCTGTTTTGGGCAGGATTCAAAACCAGTTCAAGTGCTTCACAATCGGTGAGTTCACTGGTTGCCAATCCCAAAACTTCACGTACCGCTGCCGCCATACTCTCCTGAGCCGCTTGCTTCCAATCCACCAGCTTGGAAACCTTGCCCGCCAGTGAACTGTCAAACTCATCCAGAAACGCCTGGTTGGCTTTTCCGGCACGCTGCAGGAAAGCACTCTCCGGCATATCTTCAAAAAGCAGCGGGGATTCCAAAAGTTTCTGTACCTGGGGATCCGCATCGCAGACCAGTCTGACCATTTCTGCGATGATCAGGCGGGTTTCCTCGGGCACATCCATTTGGTTGGCCATATGGTGGTATCTCAGCAAAGTGACCAGTGAAACCGTATGGTAAAGGGTGGCAAAGGTTCCAATCGGCAGCACATAGCGCGCTACTTCCTGGGTGCGTTTGCGGATGTCTTTTTCATATTTGGCTCGATCCTTGCGACGCCCCGGAAAAATTCTGAAATACTCTTCAGCGGCTGTCTCAAACAGAGACTGCGTCAAAGTCTCATAAACGGCGGTCTGATCTTCGATACATTCCTGGTAAACAGCCTGCAATTCAGGGTGCCCCAGATCGGGCTCAATCACTTTGCCGGGTCTGACATGTACATAGCGTTGGCTCTGCTGTTCACTGTTGTAATAGGGGAAAGCGTGCAAAAAAGACCAGAGAAAATGACGGGAAACCCCACTTAAGGCAAACTGTGCATGGGCATGCTGCAGAATGGTATGGTGACCCGCTTCATAGGTGCTGGCAGCGATCCGATCGCGTTGCAATTGTTTTTGCAGACTTTGCTCTGTGCTCAAACCCTTTCCACTGACGGCAGAAACGCCTACCAACTCAGCTGAATAACAGGTGCGGGCTGTTGCAACGGCATTGTTATAGGGTTCTGAAAAGAGGTTGGTCAGACTGATTTGGGGAGAGGCAGATAAAAACGCGGACATAGACGGAATCTTTCTTTCTTTAACTCTGGGATTCTCATTATACCAGTCTCGACCCTGATATTTTCGAAGTGCCAAAACCCAGACAAAAAAGCGGGTGTTTCAGGCTCCCCCCCCCTGAAATATGATCACAATGGCGAAGAACTTTACAAAAAGTCTTAAATGATTTTAAACAATCCCCAATAAAAAAGCCGCGTCCGTGGACGCGGCTTAAAACATGACAAAATTTAACGGATTGTATTGAGCATATTGCGCTCAGAATCCTTAAAGCCACGAATCAAAGTAGCCAAGGACTGAATCACGTTGGAAAGCTCACTGGCAGCCTGCTGAGCGGTACTCAAAGCAGCCCCTTCAAGTGCTTTAAACTCTACGATGGCCAAAACATTGCCGACACCTGCGGCACCCGTGGTAATTTCAGCGCCCGCATTGGCATCTAAGTTGACCCCCACCACCCCAGCGGCATTGTTGAGATAGATCTGGCCGGTCATGCGGTCAACCAAATAACGGGGATTCTGAGCGGGGTCAAAAGGATCGCCAGCCTGACCCGGCGTATACCCAGGACCGACTTGGCCGGGAACAGAACCATCGGCGTTAAACACCCCATAGTTCAAAACTTCACCGGTGAATTGATCGCGTTTTACTTTCACAATCAAAGGCTTGGCTGTGACCAAATTGGCCCCAGTTGTCGCCTGGCCAGGAACATTGAGAATATTGGAAGGAGTTGCCAGAATTGCAGTTGAAGATTTCAGAGTAGAAGCGGGCGTGGAGTTAAAAGAACCATCGGTGGCAGTTACGGCGGTATCTCCAGCGAAAGAGGCAATCGGCACAAACAGTTTGGCCACTTGTGTCGCCCGGGACTCGTAAGCTGCGGCTAACATCGTAACAGGATCCGCTACACGTACGGAGTTGGATATCTGAACCCAGGTATTGGCCATGATTGGAATGCTCCTTTGAAAATTGACAGAATATCAGATGTCAATTTTATCAGAAAAACCCTGTCGTGTCTTTCGCTGTAAAACACAATAAAAACATTTATTTAACATAATCTTATTACTTCAGACAAAAACAGGACTGACATCCTCGGGCAGGCCCTGGGCCAAAAACCGTTCAGAACGCTCAAGATAATAGCGGGCAGCCGTATCGCGGGGATTCTGCGCGATGGTCGCATGAAAGCCATCGCGGGCTTTCTCCATATCGCGTTCAAGATAGGCAGCCACAGCGGCTTCAAAAATCTCGAGGGTTTTGAAACGGGCTGGGAAATCTTCAACCAGGCCGTCTTCAAAGACTTCATAGATCGAAATCGATTCAACTTTGCCTTTGACCCGCACCCGACCCAAATAGCGGTGGGTATATTTTTCAGGTTGGCTGAGTTTTTGACGGGTTTGCTCACTGATAATCAAGGGCGTGCCATAGAGTTTGGTCAAACCCTCCAGGCGAGCGGCGGTATTGACAGCATCAGAAATCACAGTCCCCTCCATGCGTTGATCTTCACCGATCGTGCCCAACATCAAAAGCCCCGTATGCAAACCAATGCCGATCTGAATGGCAGGCTGGTTTTCCTGCTTGCGTTCCAAATTAAAGAGCGTCACCTCATGCAACATCTCTACCGCCGCATCCAGTGCCTGCTGCGGGTCTTGGGGAAAGAGGGCCATAATGCCATCGCCAATGTATTTGTCGATAAAGCCTTCATTGACGCGAATAATCGGGCTGATTCGGCTCAAATAATCGTTGAGGAAATCAAAATTGGCCTTGGGGCTGAGCTGTTCTGAAAGCGTGGTAAACGAGCGAATATCTGAAAACATGACCGTCATTTCCTGCTGGCTTTGATCGCCCAGACGCACATCCAGAATGCTCTCATGCCCCAAAAACTTCAAAAATTCATCGGGCACGAAACGGGCATAGGACAGGTTGATTTTAGACAGATGAATATGGGTCTTGATACGTGCCAATAATTCATTCTTGGAAACGGGTTTGGTCAGATAGTCATTGGCGCCGGTATCAAAGCCCTGTACCACATCTGCCACCTGGTTCTTAGCGGTTAAAAAGACAATCGGCAAGGCATTGGCAGGATACTGACGGCGAATCGCCTCACAGACCTCATAGCCCGACATTTTGGGCATCATGACATCGAGCAGAATCAGGTCATAGGTTTGCTTCTGCAGGGCATCCAAGGCTTCCTGGCCATTGTTGGCTTTGGTCACCGAATAGCGTTGCAGGGCCAGCATATTGACCAAGACCTGCAAATTCACGGGTTCATCATCGACGATCAAGATACGAAAAGGCGCTTCTTCTTCAGGGGGAAGTTCTGCCAAAGGACGGGTCTGGCGGGCAATCTCCCGCGATTCTTCCAACTCACCCGTACTGGGAAACAAGCGCACCTGAGGGGCTTTGCGTTCTGCCGGTTTAATTTCCAGGGCCAAGGGCAAAAGAAAGCGAAAATGCGCTCCCTTCCCAGGACTGGATTCAACCCGGATTCTCCCCCCATGCAGCTCCACCAGTTGACGGGTAATAGCCAGGCCCAGGCCACTTCCGCTAAACTCTCTGACCGCAGAACCATCGGCTTGCTCAAAGGATTCAAAGATCCGCTCATGCCAGACTTCAGGAATGCCAGGCCCCGTATCTGAAACCGTAATCTCAAGAAAATCACGCGTGGTATGCGCTGAAACTTCCACCTGGCCTGAGGACGTAAATTTAATCGCATTGCCAATCAAGTTGTGTAAAATCTGCTGCAGGCGGTCTTCATCGGCCATGACAGGGGGAACGTTTTCTGGAATGGCGTTGATCAAAACCAGATCTTTTTGCCCGATCAAAGGCTTTGAAAGTTTGAGTACCACCTCGACCACCTCACGTAACCAAACCGGGCGCAGATGCAGTTGAATTTCTTTGTGTTTGAGCTGAGAAAAGTCAATCAAATCATTGACGAGATGAAACAAGCGCCGCCCACTTGAAATGACCAGGGAAAGATTGTATTTCTGTTCCTGGCTCATCGCACCCGTAGCGCCATCGAGCATCGATTCGGAAATGCCAATAATCCCATTCAAGGGGGTGCGCAGCTCATGTGAAATATTGGCGATAAATTCGTCTTTGATGCGATCGAGTTTTTTCAAACGCTCAACCATGCGCTCTTGCGCCTGTTTCGCCATTTGTTCCTGTTGCAGACGCGAAGTTTGGGCCTCGAGAATTTTTCGTTGATCGACCCGCAGGCGATCTCCCAAGGCCATGGAGAGCAACACCACTTCAATCCCCGTGCCGATCTGCAGGGCATAGGTAGTCCAAAAAGAGGTGGGTAACAAACCATAGGCGGTAAAGGCTGTGACCAGGGCTCCCAAAACCAGAGAACTCCAGGCAATCATAAAATAACGGGCTGTCGGGTTGCCGCGCAGCCAGGCAAAAGCCCCCGAGAACCAGATTCCCAGCGTGGCCACAATGGCGATTTTACTGCCCCAGAAAACCGAAAGCCAACTGAGAAAGGTATGATCTGGAGCCAGATTCAAGACCGCCAACAGCAAGGCCAACCCTTTCAAGAGATTGAGCAGGCGGTTCAAAATCGGCACATGATCGCGAATTTGCAAAAAACTTTGGCTGAAGGTCAACGTAAAAAAGATCGAAAGCGCTAAAAATGTGCCCAGACAATGGTTGCTCCACCAAACCCAGTTAGGCCAAAGATACTCATAGGCCAAGCCATTATTGGTGGCCTGAAAAAGCAAATGCAGGAAAAAGAGCGTCAGCACATAATAGAGATAGTTGCGATCCCGCACAGAAAGCCAGAGCACCAGATTGTAAAAAATCATCACAAAGATCAGACCATAATAAAAGCCAAATCCCAATTGGGCTTCATGATCCTTCTGAGCAAAGGCCCGTTCTGAGAGCAGGTAAAGCGGGACATAATAGGCTGCTGAGCTTTCTACCCGCAGATAATAATCGCGCGTGACACCGGGCTGCAAATGCAAAGCAAAAACAAAATTGCGGTGTTTGTATTCCCGCGCAGAAAAAGGCAGACGACGCCCTGCGGGAACCTCCTTCCACCCCCCATCCAGGCGTGGCTGGTAAAAGCGAATTGAGTCAATATTGGGATGGCCCACTTCAAGCAGCATCAACTGTTCCTGAATCATGGGGTTGCGCAGTTTAAAGTGCAGCCAAAATGCAGAGGAAGAAAAAGAAAAATTGGGAATATCTACCTTGCTCTTGCGAAAGGCCCCCCAGCTTTGTCTGACCTGTTCAAAACTCAGGGTTCCGCCTGGGTCTTCAAGAATCTCAATCTCTTTTCCCAGGGTATATTTTTCTTGCCCAGGCCGCAGGGTGGTGGTATTGAGTGCGTTATTCCGGAGAGTTTGCTGAACAGGTTTTCGCAGGGTCTCAGCCTGCGCAGGGCTGCCCAGGGCTTGCCCCATGCTCAGAAAAAACAGTGCACAAAAAACAAACCCCATCCATTTTGGCAAAGCAGGAAAGACAAAACCCAAGACAAACAGACGATTATTTTTCATCGTCTGTTTCGCAAAAAGCATGCATGAAGAAGAGTAAAACACATATTCAAAACATCGGGCACAGCGTTCAAGACTTGCCTGGAAAATACGAGAAACCCAGTTTTAGCAACCAATCCTGAACCAATGCGGGGGAGGTTGCGCTCTTCAGTTCTGCTGGCAAAGCTGAACCCGCCAGTGGCAGACCCGCCTTGAGAGCCAGCTCATTGGTTTGAAACGCTGTTTCAGACCAAAAATAGACCTGAACGACCGAAAGCAGCGCCTGCAATTCGAGCAAGTCTTCCATGGGCTCCAGCAAAAGCAGTTCGGGCCCTGATTCAGCATCCAAACCCTCGCTTTCGAGCCAATCCAGCAGCAAATCCTGAGCGGCTTGACTGCTTAAATTCTGTGGCAAAAGAACCAATTCAAGGGGATCATGGGCCTGAAAACTTGCAAGAAAGCTTTTCAAAACAGGCTGCCAGGCCTCTGAGGCATCCAATACCAGCAAAATCTTAAAATGCGATTCAGAATCAGGTTCTGAGCCCGTGTTCAGACCGGGTTCAGCAGCCAAGCGGTTGTGAAGATCCTGGCTTTTGTGGTTCAAAACCGTTTCGTGGTATCGGCTTTCCATGGCTTGAATATACTGTTCAAACGAAACAGGCGCCTGAATTTGGGCTTGCCAAATACAAATCTGTTCAGGCTGATCAATCAGGGCCTGCATCACTTCCGCCAAACGCTGGGGCTGATCCGCCTCAAAGATCGCCCCGGTGCCGGGCTGCAAATAATACGAAAGCCCGCCGCGATCTGAAACGATCACAGGCACCCCTCCAGAAAGGAATTCTTCAACCGCCATCCCCGCCTGTTCATGGCAACTGGAAGGCACAATGCCCACATCGATTTTTTCAAGCACCGCGAGTTGTTCTTCAGCTTTGAAAGAACCTTCCAAACGAATCCGGTTGAGGGGGTCCATGCTTTTGAGATAATCCAGTTGCTCTGGATAAGCTTCGCCATAGACATGCACGCTGAAATCCCCCTTCAGAAGCTGAACCGCCTGAAAGAGTATATGAATTCCTTTGACAGGCAAAAGCGAGCCCATAAACCCAAAGCGAATCGTCGGGCCTTGAAAAGGCGCACGTTTCTGCCCCAAACCCTCCCAAATTCTGACTGCCCGCAGATTCCCCAATTTGAGCACTTCGATTTTTTCAGGCCAGTAGCCCTGGGCTTCCAGCATCTCTTTGATTTTGGGAGCACTCACAAACAGGCGGGTGAGATCGGTATGGGCTTTTTCGCGCAGGCGATCGCGTCTTTCGGTAAAAAGCGAGCCCCTAAAAAAAGACTGGGTACACTGTGAGCAATTGCTGCCCGTTTCATTGACCCCTGCACAGACCTCTTGGTTTTGATAGTAGAGATACAAGGTGGGACAGAGCAGCCAGAAATTGTGAAGCGTAAAAAATGTCGGCAGGTTTTGTGCTCTGGGCAAATCGGTGAAGCCCATCGAAAGGGCATAGAAATTGTGGTAGTGCACAATATCCGGTTGAAACTTATTCAAGTACACCCTGAAAATATCCCAGACCGCAGGGTTTTCAATTTCGTGTTCTGGATTTGTGCCGCCCAAATAGGCGGTCACCCAGTTTTTAATCATCAGGCCCCAGTTGTGAATGCCAATCAACTGCACGCCTTCTTCACTGCGTTCAGACAGGGTATAGGCCGGGGCATTGGGAATATGTTCAGTCGAAGCATAAATCACCATGACCTGGTGACCGCGTCTTTGCAGACCCAGGGCGATTTGTCGCGGCAGAATGGTTCCCCCCCCACTTTCCTGCCAGCCAAACATCGTCATTAAAATGCGCATGTTTTCGTGTTCTGTTTCCCGCGTTTTTGCTCGGAGTGTATTATACCTTTGAATGCGCCTATTCAAGCATTCCGTTTCGCAAGACATAGTGCAGATGGTCTTCCCAAACCCCGTTGATTTTCAGGTATTTGGGCGAAAGCCCCTCGCACTCAAAGCCAAGTTTTTCAACCACCCGAATCGAAGCCTGGTTCCGGGGCATGATATTGGCTTCCAAGCGATGCAGTTTGAAATGCGCAAAGGCCAGTTCCACAGTCGCCCCCAGAGCCTCTGTCATATAGCCCTTGCCCTGCACCTGCTGATCGATCGCATAGCCTAAAAAGCAGGAGCGAAAGGCCCCCCAGACAATATTGGAAAGCGAAAGATGCCCTATCACCCGTTCAAAGTTTTGATCCTGCGCTTCAAAAATACTCAAACGCAAAAGCCTGCCCGCCTGGCTCTCCTGCAATTCATTTTCAAGGCGCTGGCGATGAAATTCCTGGGTAAAAAATTTCGTTCCCACGCGGGGATTCCAAGGTTTGAAGCAGGCGCGGTTGCGGTGATGGTAATCCAAAACCTGAGGCGCAAACTCAGGCCCCAAGGGACGCAAGATCAGGCGGGGGGTCTGAATTCTGAGCGCGCGGATTTTAGAGGGCAAAGACATAACTCAGGCTTCCTATACAAAGAGTTCAAGCGGAAAAATCAGTATACCCCTGAGAGAAGACAAACTCCAGTCTCAGACTCAGGGGTGATTGGCTCGCAAAGGCCTCCAGCGAAACCCCACCTCTGCTCCCATCCAAAGATAGCCGAGTGAAACCCAAGCCAGATATCCCTGGCGCACCCAAACCTGAGCCAGTCCTGCCCAGGTCACAGCAGCACTGCCCAAAACCAGCCATACCAAAGCCACAATGAAAACCCGCTTGGCCCATGGGCTGGTGGCATCAATATGGTAAAAACCCGCACTGTATACGCCCCCTCCCAGTAAAAAAGCCAGCGCAAAGGGCCAGAGCAAAAGGGGCTGCCTGAATTCAAGCCAACTCAGCAGGGCTGGAGAAGTGTGAGCCTCAGGCAAACAGGCCAGTAAAAACAGGGAAAAGGCCCGCAGGGCCAGGCCCGCCGCTGCCACCAGAATCAAAATGGCCCCCACACGTGTAGTTTTGGAACGCCCTGTACGGGGATCGGTTTGAATCCCAATCACGGCCACGATCAGCAGCAGAACCAAGAGCAGATGTCCAAGCGCCGCAAACCCCTGGTAAAAAGGGGAAGCACCTTTAAACAGCAAGGTCTCTTCACTGCCATAAAAGCTCAATCCCACCCAGATCAGGAGCAAGCCAGACATATTTAAAAACCGAAGGGGCATTTCATTCTCATTTCAGCAGACTGAATTCAGTTTAACTATTACTTAAAACAAAAGGGACCTGTCGATCTTCGAGTATATACCCCTCGGCGTCTGTGCCATAGATAAAATATTGCAAACATGAATTCCCAGCACAATTGGAGGCACTCAACAAAACACTTCCAGGCTGATAGCGCGGGGCATTCAGTGCAGGATAGAAATAGGCAACGCCCAGAAAACTAATCGGTTTGGGCTTTCGGGGCAGTCCGATTTCAGCATCAAAATCCTGATAGGCCCTTGTGAACCCCTGCATATTAAAGGGATTAACAAACGCCTTCCAATAGGGGTTTCGCACGGTTTGAGCCTCTTGTTTGAGCAGAGAGAAATGCAGCGGATAAGTGCCTCCCCAATCCACGCCATAGGTTTCAAGCATGGTCTGAACGGTATGCATATTCGCTTTCACAGTACTGATGGGTGATCGACAATCAGCGCCGATTAAATTTGGGAGAGAGAACCACAAAATCAAGACATAGCCAAGAAAAACCCACAGCCAATTCCAAGGAAATGAAAACGGTAAAAATCCCTTGGGCAGGTCATTTTGTTGAGAATAACTATTAAGCCAATGCTCTGAGTATAAATATTTGAATAAAAGAACTGCAAACATAGTCATCAAATAAAGCAAAATGAATGGACTCTCTAAAAAATTAGCTGCGATAGCAAGAAAGCCAGCCAGATTTCCTCCAAAAGTTAAATATAACAATACATATCTATGCTTGATTTCTTTCAGCTTTAGTGTGCGAGAGAGTGCGTAATATTCCAAAAGACTGAAAACCAGAAAAAGTCCTAAATTCGCAAGGGGAAAGAGTCTATAATAGTTATCTGGCATTTTGCAGAGGAGTTCAAAAGTCGCCTTAAGCCACCACAGATAAGGCAAAAAGAAAATTATCACAACAAAATTATAGCCACCCCATCTCAAACTCAGGCGCAGCCAAGAATCCAAGAATGTTTTCATATTCTAGTATTCCCCGATAAGTCCAGGTTTAACCCCCAAAACTAATCCAGACTTAAACCACCCCACAAGCCAAAGCAGAAGCAGTCTTGCAACCGACAATCGCAGGGGCTTCATGAATCAAGGCATCGTTTGTTAAGGCTTCCACCATAAACAGCGCAAAATCAATCCGGCGGGTGCGATTGCTCTTCAGAATCGGGTCGCCTACATGCTGACTCCAGACAGGCAGCCCCTCACTTGCTCCTTCTTCGAGATCACTGCCGCGCACCACCGTCCAGCGGGTCGGGCTGGCAAAGATGCGACGTGTGGCTTCCACCTGATCATCGAGTTCAGCAAATCGGGCCAAACGGGCCAACCAGCCAAAGAACTTGACCATGCTTGTAAAGAGCGGTGAATAGACATCTTTCCCATCGCGTGTGATATGCCAACCACAGGAGAAAATCAAGCGGGCCTTTTCAGGGGCAAAATCAAGCACTGCCTGGGCGGTCCCCGAGGCATATTGTTGAATGCCCCAGGGCACCAAGACCGTCAGCACACCATCACAGCCTTGCACTGCTTGCTGAATCACAGCCCGATCATGGGTTGCCCCGGCAAACAGTGTCACCCGCCCACGATAGGCCTCCAGCTTAGGCAGACTGCTTTCACGGCAAACCCCCACCACTTCATAGCCCCTTTCAAGTGCCTGCTGCAACATATACTGCCCCAGCTTACCCGAAATACCAACAATACAAATTTTCATAGCCGGCTCCTTGTTTCAGTTCAGTTTCACCGTCAAACACACGCTTTTGATTCAGGTTTTAGACAAAACCAAGAAACTTACAGTGTAAGTTTGACTGATTTTAGAATAATACTTACACTGTAAGTATGTCAAGTTCAAAATCCGAAAAAAAGAAATCCGGCAAACCCCGACTCACACGCGAAAGGGTACTGCAAGCCGCTGTTCAATTGGCTGACAGCCAAGGCATCGCTGCACTCTCAATGCGCAAACTGGCTGAAACATTAGAGGTAGAAGCCATGTCGCTTTATAACCATGTCGCCAATAAGGAAGAGGTTTTGCATGGCATGGTCGAGCTGATCATGGCTGAAATTGAAAGGCCTGAACCCGGCAAAGACTGGCAGGCTGAAATTCGCAAACGGGCGCACTCTGCACATATCGCGCTCATGCGTCACCCCTGGGCCTCCCATTTGCTGGTTTCCGGCATGAATATCGGTCCGCAGATGTTGGCCTATGTCAATGCCACGCTGGGGTGTTTGCGAGAAGCGGGGTTCAGCTATGCTTTGGCCGATCGGGCCTGGAATGCAATCGACAGCCATATCTATGGTTTTACCCTACAGAAACTGAATTTTCCCCTGGAACCTTCTGAGTATGCTCAGGCCGCGTCAGGCTTTCTGCCTCTGCTCGCCGAGGCTGATTTACCCTATCTCAAGGCATTAACCGAAATGGTCAGTACGGGTCAGCACAAGGGGCTGCACGATTTTTCGTTTGGTTTGGAATTGCTGCTGGAAGGCCTTGAAAAACTACGCTTAGCCCAAACAGAGACAGAAGATTCAGCCCTTTGACAATGCTTTCTCAAAACGCAAGTCAGTTCATGCTCTTTTTCAGGTGCGTTCAAACTCTTTGCATCCTAGACTAGGAATGAGCAGTCTTCTCCTAAGGGTCATTTAAAGTTTACAAAGTCAGACTCAAAAAATAAAATGTTCTCAAACTCTAAACCTACATTGAGCAGCCCTCAAGGGAGTTAAGTTGGTAATAAAGTTCAACTTGTGTCCCAAAGAGTCTAAGAATCTTAGTTTTAAGCTCATTAATCCCCTCAATTAAACATTGTTTTGGCTGTCCAGGAATCTCCAATAATACTCGGTTGGTGTCTTTGAGTAGATAGAAAATCCACCGCAAGGTCGGCGTAGCCGTTTCTTGCTTTATCTGGTTTGGCAAAGTCTCATTCTTTTCTGTCAATGCCATGCGTAATCTGCGCTCGGCCAAAGAATAAACCAGCAAAGCCAAGGTCATTACGGTCAGTAAACCTTGCACCCGTTCTGGTTTTTTCAAAAACAGGGCAGAGGTGAAAAATTGAGGGCCTTTTAAAAAGCGAAACCCTCTCTCAACCTTGCTTTGCCGTTTGTAAAGAGCAATAGCTTCTGGTGCGGATAGCTCTTTGGCAGGCAAGTTGGTGACCACTATATAACAAGCCCCCTCAGCATCAAGACCTACAGTTCTGTCTTCGTCCA